>CAZCPZ010000140.1:0-4870 GCA_964499875.1 uncultured Thermoplasmatales archaeon
GTAGAGTACAAGGTTTAGTTAAGAACTATCAAGCAAGTCTGTAGAGTGTGTCTCCCCCAGAAACTAATTCTTTTTATCTCCTCCACAGTATTACTATCTTAAAATTTTGGATAAACTCCTCCTTTTTATCCACTATTTATTATTCTCCTCATTTCTAGGTAACACGTGACAATTCCCGTTTCTCTCCTATAGAGATAGTTTAAGAATACCACCGATCTGTGTTATAATTTTACATAATTTTATTAAACCCCATTAGAAATTGAGTTATCGATGTCAATAATAATTCTTATCACCGGATTTTTTATGATGGGTTTATCGTTGTTCTTCTATAAAAAGGGAATGGTTTACTGGGGATTTCTTGTTCCACCGTATATGAAAAAATCTGATAAAGTAAGAGATCCAACGATGTTTTGGCTTTGGATAACAATACTTTTTACAATATCTTTAATCCTTATCGCAATAGGTTTTTATACACTTCTCATACCAAAATAAATCTCAAACATAATTTTTGATGAGATGAGAGCCCTTCTCTCAATTTATTCAACGCAACACCCCTAAGAAGTTCCTGTATACTCTAATCCTATTGATTAGAGTAGGCTGTATAAGAAGAGTTCCTTCAAATGAGTATCAGAGAATGTTTTTTCCGTTTTTATTTTCCTTTCAATTCCTGTCTTAATATGAATAACTTTTTCTCAGAAAGAGAGTTTTTTTCTCCATCAAAGGGTATCATGAATTTTCTCCAAATCGAGGTTCTCCTAATATTCTTTGTTTTATAAATCTTGTAAACTTTTGTCATCCCTCCCCTTATTCCATCTGATATAACTATTTTATCTCCCTCAAACCTGTATCTAACAGGTTTATTCGATACAAGTTCTTTAACCCTAACGTCTCTACTCCAGTTTAATTTATCGAGATAAATGGTTAAATTATAATACTTGTAGGAGTCATTGAAGTTTCTAACAGTAAAATAAGTATCTCCAAACCTCTCTACTCCTACACTGTTTTCATCACTCTCTGCATAAGTAATGGGTTCCCAACCTGCTTTATCTAACTCAATGAGGATGGGCATATAGTGGCTCCATAGATCTCTATCTCTCTCGTATACTTCTGGTAGAGTCCAGTAGCTATCAGATTTTGGATTAGTAAGGTTACCATAATAAGAGAAATGAAAACTTGGATAGAATCCATAGAATAAGCAATTCTGAATATAATATTCTACTTCCTCCTTACTCATATCTTTATAACTTGAACCTTGCCTATTATAGAATATATAATATGGTTTATGATATGAGAATATCCTTAAACTATTTGCAAATTCTTCTTTTAGAGCATCATGTATATCTTTTACAGCGGCGGATTCTACTGTTAAAATATCTATACATGGATATAGGAATGAATCCACTGATGAGAGATCTGACCCAACTAATATCTTATTTCTCTTATGTAACTCTTTACTTGTATAATCTACGAACTCCCGCAAGGAAAACAAGTTGTAGATCGAGGGTTTCTTATCACGTATATCAAACACCAAAGGTATATTAGTGTAATGGAAATGGTTTTTGTTGTGATTATATAAGATGTCTTTTCCTCTAATCCTCCATTCTCCAATGAGGTAGAGGTAATCAATTACTCCACCTTCAATAGTTACACCATTTTCCTCCCATTTATCTAAGAAAGTGAGGAGACCAACTCTACTACCCTTATATTTCAATCCAGCACCATCCTTCTCATATAGAAGCATATGGGCATAATTAGTGTAAGGATGACCCAAGTTTCTATCAGGAAGAAAAGGATTAAGGTTAACATAGGTTTGCACACCAGTGAAGTAGGATACATCTTCTGGTATAATCATGGCATCTCCGTCACCTTCGTAGTAACCACAACCATTATTATAAATCCGACTTGCATTCGCAGAGATAATCTTACTCTTCAATCTAGCTTCAAATTGTTCATCCTTCGATAGATTATTTATCCTCTCCTCCTCTTCCCTTAGTTTTTCCTTAAAGATTCTTTCTGCTTCATATACATCTTCTCTACTTAGTATCCTCCTCTGACCTCTCTTGAAATATTGCTCGAAGTCCTCTCTACTCATCCTAACTCCATATGTGGATCCTGTAATGGAGTATACCAGAGTATACACTCCTAGTTTCTCGTTATTCTCTACAACCTCTTCCACTGGGATACTATCAAAAGAAGAAGGGAAGGGTAGATCGTAGGCGAAGTGAAAATCCTTCATCTTATCCTCGTTTCTCCAGCATGGCATAAAATGTACATGAAAAGCACAGTTACCATATTTATCTGCTCTTCTCTCAAAGAAGTTTGGGTAGAAGTTATAGTATCTATATGCTGCGTGTCGGAAACCCCATTCATTGATTCTATATATTATGAAGGAGAAGTTTGCTTGACAGCTATTCTTTGTATAGGGTGATAATCCAAAATCAAATGTTATGTAGTATCTTGATACTCTGCTATCATACTCTATTCTAAATATTGTTGGTTCATCTAGTCTTACAGCAAAAGCTAAACCATGGTTGCTCTTATATAAGGCAGAAAATGGGTATTTATTGTATTCCAGAAAAAATCTACCAACGTGTGGAATATAAAAGTTGTTCCCCCTATACACCTTATCCTCCTTGATAACCTCATAATACCTTATGTCTCTCCACCATACTCCATCAATAGCATCTACTGGTAATGAATATGCTAATATAATCGCTCTTTCCCTTTGATCTCGAGTAGAGGTTACGCTACCCTTTATCTCGATGTAATCTCTATGTGATATGTAAACAGTATCTAAATGTAGACCTAAGGCATCTGCTTCCTGTACGATAGAGTCACCCTCTTTTCTCACTGTTCCTTTAAACTCATGAAAATTACTTATACGAATATCACTTAGATTCACGATTCCCTGTGCATCTAATATAGAGAAACCTGCTGGTGAGCTCTCCTTTGAGAGTTTAACTCCATCTATGGTAATCCATTGAATAGAGGGATCTAACTCGTTGATATGTAAAACTACTCCATCTTCCGTGGAGAGTGAATACTCATTGGAGATTAAACTGAACGATGGAAGGGAGAGTAAAACGATGATAGATAACGCTTTTATTATCATAAACCATCTATTTAGGAGGAATACTTTATAATATTTTTACCAAATTCTTTCCTATTCTCTTGCTTTTCAGGGGTCCCTTCCGCTAATTCAACTTCAAATTAAGGGGTTGAAGAGATATATTCTAGTATGATGTAGGGATAGAAACCCTCTCACCTAGAATAGGTATACCTTTCTTACTGTTTTTACATTGGCACTGGTTTTAATGAAGATTCCTAATGAAGTAATACAAAACAGCTGAGGAGTTATTTTTTCAAGTGGATGATTCTTCTCTTAAAAATCTCAAGTGGGTTTATATTCGATAATTTTAAATTTTTAGAGGAATTAACTTATTTAGGAGGAGTAAAATGCTTGGGTTTAGATTCCTCTTATTATTCTGTGTGTCTATAATCCTTCTCAGTCCAGTATGGGGAGTGAGTATCCGCATCGAAGCAAAGAAACCCTCTTCACCCTCTAACATTCCCTCAGATTCTATAGGGTTTTCAGAGGAGGAGATAGAGGAGTATACTTGGGCTGTTCTTAGATATGATCATAAACAAAGATCCCTTAACTTTGGATACATTGATATCCCGAAACCGAGCCCTGGGGTAGTTCTTATACCTACTAATGTTTTATCCACAAAGCTATGTAGGATAGCATTGGAGGTCTATAGTGAAGATAAGTTAGAAACCTTGAGAAATCTAGTGGATTTTAATGAGAGGAACATGAAACATATCACTCCAGCTTTATTACCTCGACGAGACGAATGGAATTCCCCTTGTTTAAAATATGCTTTTAGGAAGGAAGCAGCTCACGAGATGTTTCTACTTGGAGATAAGGCTTTATCCCCATTTGCTAATATTGTAGGGGACTGCTATGCGTTATCCTCATTTAACACTGCTATATTGAGACTCTGTGGTTTTAAACCAGAGGAGGTATTCAATGTTTTATTTGTTGGTCACGCTGTAACCGTTGTTAGAGTAAATAAAGAATGGTTTGTGATAGATCCAACTCTATCAAGTAGTGTAAGGCTAGGGAAGATAGATAGTATACTCTTCACAAAATACAATATAAGCAATATATATAGACTTAATAATATAATATTTGGTTTAGAGAATGATCGATATTTTATCTTCTTTGGATATTATGGAGTATGGTATAATAAGTTTTATCTCAATATGAATAGTACAACCCTTGGAGAAGTTTTGAATGGTGTGTCATCAGTCTTTAACAACCCTTGTTTCGGTGATAGAGAGTGGGAGATAGATGAGTTTATCAGGGAAGCAAAACCTAATCCATTTATGAAAAATATCTCTCTTCCCTATACAGTGAGAGATGCATCTGGAGAAACCTTAGAGGAAAAAGCATTATCGTTATCGGAGATGAACTATGAATTTATACTTCAACATGGGATAGATGATTTCTCCGTAAATCAGTATAGTAGTGCATTATACGCGTATAATCTCCTCAATGTTACTTATCCTCAGGTTTATGCGAATGCAGCTAGGTACGCAGGATGGACTAGTTGGTTTGGAGAAAAACTAGATGCAGCCATACCAAGTGTAGATGTTATTAGAACAGCTCTCTGGATTAGATTTAATATTAAAACGTCTTCAACCATGGAAGAGGATCAAGTTGCATTTGCAGATCTCCTCTATATATTAAGAAGAGGATCTCCTCTAGATAAAGCGATAGTTGCATATGGTACTCTCAGGAATATGAAGAAAGATAGCGATTTCTGGCAGCCAGAGGATCTATATGTTATAGTTACACAAAACGGAG
>CAZCPZ010000141.1:0-2378 GCA_964499875.1 uncultured Thermoplasmatales archaeon
TGGTAATTCTCCTCTCCAGAATTCCTCAACAACTTCTCTTAACTTATCTTTATAATTTTTCATATAAATTGTTTAGATATCTAAATAATTTTTAAGTTTTTGTTGTTTTAGGTGTATGCCCCCCTATAGTCAAGGAGATATCATACCTTCCGCAAAGAGAATTCTTAGGTGAAAAGAATATTTATTGGTGCGAATACTTTAAAACCCCATTAGGTATACATGCCTCATGATGAAGAAGGTGATGAACCATGGTTAAACGTGTATATAACTTCTATCCGGGTCCTGCAACGCTACCATTACCAGCCTTAGAGAGGGCAAGAGAAGAACTTCTAGACTATAATGGTTTAGGTTTATCAGTTATGGAGCTCTCTCATAGATCAAAGGAGTACGCTAGGATCCATGAGGATGCAACTAATCTTGTTAAGGAGCTTATGGGTTTACCAGATGAGTATCATGTGTTATGGTTACAGGGAGGAGCATCAACGCAATTCTATATGGTTCCTCTTAATTTGAGGATAGATGGTAAACCAATGGAGTATGTTAACACTGGTGCTTGGTCAAAGAAAGCAATCAAGGAAGCAAAATTCTATGGTGAAGTTAAAGTTGTTGCAAGCTCAGAGGATGAAAACTTCTCCTATATACCAAAGGATATAGAGTTTAGTGAAAACGCTGCTTATGCACATATAACTGGTAACAACACTATCTATGGTACCGAGTACCATGAGTGGCCGGATACACCTGATGATGTACCGCTTGTATGTGATATGTCCTCTAATTTCATGGATAAAGTTATTGATCCAAAGAAGTTTGGAGTAATATATGCTGGAGCACAAAAGAATCTTGGACCAGCAGGTGTAACAGTGGTTATAGTTAGAGAGGATCTACTGAAGAGGGTGCCAGAGGATACACCAACTATGCAGAAGTGGCGTACACATGCTGAGAAAAACTCTTTATTCAATACTCCACCTTGCTGGGCTATCTATATATGTAAACTCTGCTTGGAATACTGGAAGGAACAAGGTGGTGTACCAGAGATTGAGAAGAGAAACAGGAGGAAGGCTAAGATACTCTATGATGTCATAGATAAATCCAATGGATTCTACAAGGGTCACGCTAAACCAGATTCTAGGTCACTGATGAATGTAACTTTCAACCTTGAGACACCAGATTTAGAAGATGAATGTGTAAAAGAAGCAGAGAAACGAGGGCTTATAGGATTAAGAGGACATAGATCTGTTGGTGGAATGAGGGCATCAATCTACAATGCTATGACAGTTGAAGGAGTAGAGAAACTAGCGGAGTTCCTCAAAGAGTTCCAAGAGGAACACGAATAAAAGATAACACTCTTGTTTTTTATATTTTTATATCTAGACCATTTTGATATTTTACCCAACTACTTTTAAATACCCTGTTTGACAGAGATTGACGTGCTATGAGATACCTTGGGTGGAGTTGTGTATGGTTGGAAGGGTTTTAGTTGTAGATGATGAGGAGGATATAGGTGAAGCAGTTAAAACCTTACTTGAGAAACATGATATCGAGGTAATCGTTGTAGATAATGGTAAAGACTGTATCAGAGAACTAGCAAAGGGTTTCAAAGGAGTAGTATTGATAGATATAATGATGCCTGGTATGGATGGATGGGACACCATAAAAGAAATCGTAGAGAGGGGATACATAGAGAATGTAGCGATAACTATTATAACTGGTAGAGGAACAAGGGATCATGAGAAGATGATGGGACTGGAACCATATATAACAGATTATCTTAGTAAACCCTTTACAATAGAAACACTGTTATCTAGTCTTCAAAGAAGCTTCTCAACGCTGTGATATTTTAACATTTTGACATTCTAACACCCTTAATTTAAATATCATCATTTCTTCTTCCTAATACCCTTATGGGTCTGGATACTAAATCTTCCACCAATCCCCACCTTTAAGGTTTTATCCAGACCCTCTATATATCTAGTTTCCTGGTATGATATTCTCTAAGAAGGTTTTCAACTGTCTTCCAAGATCTCCTAACATATGGTGGTAGATCACTATAGGTTTTAAGCCAATTAGATAGGAATTCTCTTGTAACTGGATCAGCTGGATATCCACTACCAAGGGGTTTACCAAGTTTATCTTCTAACTCTTTAGCAATCCTACGGATTTCCTGATCACGCCTTGTTTTAGCTAGAATAGAAGCAGCGCTAACTATAGGGTATATGGAATCAGCTTTGTGTTTAGCAATAACCCTTGGTTTAAAAGAAAGATTAGATAGAATATTCCTAGCGAACCTAGCATCATTAACATCTGCTGCATCAACATAGCATACATCTGGTTTAAGCTTCTCAATAACCTTAGAGAATAAATACACCTCTAACTCATTC
>CAZCPZ010000141.1:2388-4862 GCA_964499875.1 uncultured Thermoplasmatales archaeon
AACTCATTCATCGTCATGACTCTACGCATATCATCTATATCATCAGCTGAAACCACTAGTATCTCATAGGATGAAACAATTTTCTTTATCCGATCTGCGAGATACTCTCTTCTACTAGGTGCAAGTTGTTTAGAATCCTTTAAATCAAGAGAATCTAGAGTTTTTTCATCCTCAACATTTACACCTGCTATAACCATTGGACCAATCACTGGTCCACGACCTGCTTCATCTACACCACAAATCATTGAATTCATTGATCAACAAGTAGTACTAAGAGGTTACGGCAGAGGATTTATAATAGAGAGAATATTCTCCTTAGAGGATTAAGCCGATGTAGCTTAGTCTGGTAGAGCAGCTGATTCGTAATCAGCAGGTCGAGGGTTCGAATCCCTCCATCGGCTTTCTTCGAAATAGATATGAAAGGTGGTTTAGAAGAATTTTTTGAATTATAATTTTGAATTCATTTTTTCTATTCTTCTATGTATCTTTACTTTTTGTGGTAAAAATTTTCCATTAAAGTGAGAAGTATCACTCTTTTTAATTCTTCCAAATATAGAATTCGATGGATAACCTAGGAGTTAGAAAAAATTTCTTGGAGATCTGGTTCCGTACCTAAATGAAACAGTATAATTAGTCATCCAGTATACAACTCTTAGGTTATCAAAAATTATGGGATCATACCAACCTCAATACTAACACTAAAAATGGATAACACTCTCCATCTCCCTCAACTTAGAAAAATAAAAAATGATAATACCCATCGGTTAAATCATAAAAAGAAACCAATCAATATAAAACCCCCGCTATATCAACACTGATGGCCCTAAAGTGAGAAAAAATCTTTTTCTCTGCAAACACCATATAGCTACATCACAACCCTTTCATTGATTAAGAAAACACCTCTTTTTTTCTTAAAGTTTTAAATCCCATTTTAAGGTGACTTCAAAATCTTTAAAAAACACTTAAAGTCTTCTTAGGAATAAAAATAGAGAGGAGAGGATAACTGCACTATGAGGAGGAATATCATTGTTTTAACAGTAATGATGCTACTCTCGTTGAGTCTAACGATAATTGTTGAAGGAGAAACACTCTACTACTATAAGGGACCTGATACCTCAGAGGATAATATGACTCTCATGGATTTCCAAGTCACTGGTAGCACACCTATAGAGGAAGGTGACTATCTTGGTGTATCATTTAAACTTATAAATTCTAATGATGGTAATACACCACTTGGAGGAAGCGGTGTATTCTTAGCGGTTAAGGATCCTGATGGTATTGAGAGAGCAGTGGGTTGCTGTTATCAAAACCATACTATGCAACCTGGTGAGAGTATATCATTTGAGACAACACTATACTTAGATAAAACTGGTAGTTGGAGTATATGGCCATCATATGAACTTAGATTATATGACCCCATTAGGGGTTGGTATAAGAAGATTGGCCCAAGGTATTGGCATGCATATAACTTCACAGTGGAAACCCCTGATAAACCTGATCTAGCAGTAGAATATATAAGATTAGAACCAAGTAAACCAGTTGTAGGAGAAAATACTTCTCTATTCATTGGTGTTAAAAACATTGGTACAAAAGAAGCAGTGGATTGCACAGGTAGAATTCTAATAGATTCAAACACCACTCTATACATTGATGTACCGAAACTAGATGTGTCTGAGCATATAGAATTAGAGAGTCATTGGACTCCAAATGAAGCTGGTATCCATGAAATCTCTTTCTTAGTGGATTGTTACCAGAAAATAGATGAGATCAAGGAGAGTAATAACAATCTATCTATTAACTCAACTGTTGCTCCACGTGGAGTGGATTTAGAAGCTTATCGAATCATGATATACCCAGATTTACTCATGGTTGGTGGTAATGCTACTATTAGACCATTTATTAGAAACATTGGAATGAATCGTAGTATAAAATGTAATGGAACCATCTATATAGATGATGAGATTCTATGTAACTTCTCTATATCCCCTATAAGACCAGGAGGTGTTTATGGGGATATCAGTATTCACTGGACACCTAGGGAGATGGGAGAACATCAAATTAAACTATGGGTTGATTCAAATATGATTATACCTGAGAAGGACGAGGAGAATAATTATCTAACCATAATGGTTAATGTAACTGGTGAGGATCACATTCCTCCAAGAGTTAATGTATCTTATACACCCTCTATTGTTACAGAGAAGGATAATGTTACATTTCATGTTGAAGCCTTTGATGCGAGTGGAGTTGAATATGTCTCAATAGTCGTGTATTCTCAACCATCTATGCTACATTTTGGTTTAACTGATAATATGAATACTTCCTTCAACTATACTTGTGGTCCATTCCAACGAGGAGACACTGTCTATTATTATGTGGAATCTAGGGATAATGCTGGTAATAGGTATATGAGCCCTACTTATAACTTCACAGTAGTATCATACTATACTGGTAACTTAACAGTAGACATCTAT
>CAZCPZ010000142.1:0-4816 GCA_964499875.1 uncultured Thermoplasmatales archaeon
CAGGTTTAAAATACGGACATCAAAACATTGAGGGAAAAGAAAATCTATAGAATAATGGTATAGCCTCATTCAAATCCTAGAGTGAAGTGTTTCTGGAAAAGATTCACCTAATAATGGTTTCATTGAAGAGTATCAAAATATGGGCAATGGCACAGTCATCTATCTATAACCTATGTTGGATGGAAAAAAATTGATAGTATCTCTCTTAAATCTCAAAACCTTTAAACAATTAGCTAATGATACCATGATCATGACGGGGAGAGATAGAATCTTAACAGGTATACTTGTCTTAGCAGTTATTATAGCAGTTGCTACTATACTGTATGTAAACTTCTATGGAGGAGAGGAGAATATCCATGAGGAAAAGATACTAACCGTTGTACTAGGAGATACAAAGATGGAGTATACTCTTAGTGATCTAAAGAATCTAGAATCCTACAAGGGTAATGGTCGATACATTAAAACAAAGCTCCTACCGGATAGCGTGGTTATTAGTGAATCACATCAATATACTGGTGTAAGAGTCACGACTCTACTTGAACAGTTTAACAACTTACCAGTGAATTACGCGGTTACTATTCAAGCCTTAGATGGATGGAGTATTAACTATACTCAAAGCCAGATTCAAGGACATGTAACCATATACGATGAAAATGGTGAGGTAATTGATAATGCAACAGCTACCATGATAATAGCATACGCTGAGGATGGAGAATACTACATGGATTCTAATCCAGAGGTAGGTCCTCTAAGAGTAGCCTTCGTGGACGGAAACCCGATTACACCATCTAATCTATGGGTTAAGATGGTTACTAGAATAGAGATTCACTCCTCAACGAGTTGAATTAGGAATAGTTTTTATGAGAAACCTAGAAGAGTTAAAGGGAATTGATAGATACCATGAACTGATTATATACAGAGTATTCAATAGCAGGAAAAACACTGTTGCAGAAGCTAGATTAAACAAGGATAAGAGAGGGGTTATAAAACTATTTAATAGAAGGGAATCTATGGAAAGGGAGTATAGTATACTATCTAATACTACAGGGGTTTCCACGCCAAAGGTTTATAGTAGGGATGATGAAAACATAATTCTAGTATTAGAGTTTATAGATGGAGAAAACCTATGTGATGTTGTAAATAATCCTAGTGTCTCTTTCAATGAAAAGAAGAAATTAGTCGCTCTCCTCGGAGAATGGCTTGCTAGATTTCACGAAGAGTTTAATATGAGGAGAGGAGATTCTATCCTTAGGAACTTCATTGTTAATGATAGAATATGGGGTGTAGATTTTGAGGAGTCAACAGTAGAGGGTAAAATAATAGAGGATGTCGCTGAGGCTTGTATCTCAATCCTAATGACGAAACCTATGTTCACTGATGAGAAGAAGAAACTCTGCATAGAATTATTAGAGGCATACAGCATGTATACTCCACTTGATCTAGAGAATGTAGATAGGGTTATAGAGGAGAAATACCTTGAGGTTGTTGAGAGAAGAGAAAAATTGTTAAAAAATGGAGAGAGGAAACTTGTAGATGAAATACAGATAAAAAACATAATAGATTTAAAGAAATTTTTTTGTTAAAAAATAAGTTAATTACTTCTTATTTTAATCATTTTGAGTGGAGATTTTTAGTAAAATTTATCTAGATAGAGTGTATACCAGTGTTTCAGTGTGAGGAGGACGATGGAGCATGATGATAAGGAATTCACATGAACTAATTGGTAAAGAAGTATTCGATGCTAAAGGTGTATCCATTGGAATAATTGATAAGGTGTGGAGAAGCTGGAATGAGGAGTATCCCGGATGGTTCTTCGGTGTAAGACCAAACGAGGCTACTAGGGATACATGGTTCAGAGGAACACATAAACTCATACCAATATACAGTGATTACATCAAAGAAGTTACAGATCATGTAACCCTAAATAAGACAACCGAGGAACTAGCTCGCTTCTGGAGTAAAGCAGCACCCTGCGGTGCAATGTTTTGGCCAGCGGATGATTTAATAGAGAAACCAGTGTATGACAAAAATTATTCTAGAGTTGGAACCTTCTATGGGTGGGTTGAAGCAAATGGTGACTACAGGTACTATGGTTGTTTCGTAGACCCATATCTATGTGATACCTGGAATATACCATATAACACTCTTATGCCGCTTCCACCAAACATGATATGGCATGTATCTGATACAGTGACATTAGATAAAACCTTAGATGAGTTAAGAGACTACTGGAGGAATTACTATAAGGAACGTTAGAGAGAGTTTATGTAAACTCTCTCTAACTCTAATTATTTTTAGGGGGATTAAGTGATGCTTCAACCTGGATCAACTGAAGAAGAGGAATACCTTCAGTATTTAATCGAGAAGTATGGTAGGAAGAAAAGAAAATAAATGGGAGGAGTTTATCTATTTAATAAGGCTTCAATCCTGTTTTTAACATCCTCTAACTCATATGGTTTCTCAATATAGTCATCCCCCAAGAATCCACCAGCGTTTTTAGCTAGAGAATCTGTCCTAGCTGTTAAGAATATGATCGGTATATTCTTCCATGAGGGGTGACTTCTCACTCTATCATATAGTTCCCATCCACTCATCTCAGGCATCATTATATCCAGTAGGATAACATCTGGTATCTCCCCGTTTTCCAGTAGTTTTATACACTCTGCTCCACTTTTAGCTGTTAAAACCTCGTACTCAGGGTATTTACTCTCAAAACCTATTTTGAAGGTTACATTATTACTCTCATCATCATCAACCACTAGTATCCTCTTCTTCAATTCCTCACCCCCACCATCAAATCCTTCTCTTCTATATAACTCTTTTCCTTCGAGAGCGCGAAGTAGAAAACCGAACTCTTCCCTAAACCCTGGCTTTCAGCCCATATTCTACCACCATGGTTTTCCACTATACGCTTAAGCTATACTAAGCCCTAGTCCACTTGAACTTAAATCATGCCTAGATCCATCAGCTTTATAGAACTCCTCGAATACATGTTTTATCTGATCCTCCGTCATACCTATACCCTCAACCCATATAGTTGTCTCAGATGAATCCTCAGCAGCATCAACTATGATTCCTCCACCTGGATCAGTGAATTTAACTACATTGGATAAAGGTTTTGTAGAACCTCCTCCAACTGAAGTTTATCTGCGTAGACAAAGATTTTATCATCAACTTGATTTATTATCTTAATCTCTTTCTCATCTACCAAGTTTGATTACTTCTTATAACACTTCTACTAGCTCAGATAACCTTATCTCCTCCTTGGATAATTCTCGATAAGAAGATCTAAGTTTAGCTAACTTCAAGGTGTTAATAATCAACTTCTTTATATAGGAGGCTCTATCCTCTATTATGAGGAGGAGTTTCTTAACCTCTGGATCACTTGTTTTCTCTATGATTATAGGTAAAACATTTAGTATTGGAACCAATGAGGTTTTTGAGACCATGCCCTAGTTGATTTATGAATTCCTCTTTTTGATGTAGAAGCTTCTCTACCTCCCTTGTGCGTTGCTCTAGGTGTTCCCTTGATTCTCTTAGCGCATCAGTCATAGTATTGAAGGTTGAAGCTAGATTCTCTATTTCATCACCAGATTTGATGTATACATAATGGTTTAAACCCCTCTGCTATCCTCCTAGCACCTCTCTCTTAATTCTTTGATAGGCTCTGTTATCTTATACGAGAATATTGCTCCAGCTACTGTAAAGAGTGTTCCAACTATGACTATGAAAACAGTAAACTGGTCTCTAAATAGGAGTATACTGGAGAAGGCTTCCGTTGTCTGTTGCGTTGCAACTACACACCAGAAACCTTTATCAGTGAAGATGTCTCGTAGTATAGATGCGTATCCACATATCATCTCCTCTCTGTTGAAGACAAACTGTGTTACGCCAGATAAGTTACCCTGTGATACTGGAGGATAGAAAGAGGTTTTAGAGAAAACAAGTTTCTTATCTGGGTGGGATAGGATCCTACCTTCATCATCTAATAGGAAAACATATCCTGTTTCTCCAATAGTGTAGCTATCAAGTATACTCCAGATTTTATCGAAACCCATATAGCCTGCTAATATCCCCTATGAGGGTATTGTTTAGATGAACTGGGGAGGAGAATAGTATCTCCTCTCTATCATGAGAAGCTACATGTTCTCCACTGTAAACCATTACTCTTCTCTCGATGATGATTTTATTAAACCATTCACCTAGTCTAATATTTGAGAGATTATTAGGTGTAGAAGCTATTACTCCACCATTAGAGTCTAGGGGTAATATTTCATCGAATAACTCGTAGAAGGAGAAAGCTGTCTCCAACTGTTGTTTCTTCTCATCAATAGAACCAGACTGTAGTATCTTGTCTCTAGATAAAACTAGGATATCATGTTACCTTCCTCTATGAGACTTTTAACTTCTTTACTTGTAAATACAGCTAGGTTCTCTAGGTTATTTAGTAATGGTTTCATATACGGATTTATGCATCTCAGTGATAAAAACTAGGTGTGTTAAAACCAAGGGGTATAAGTATCAATCTAGAGAATAACAAGGTAAATTTGGTGTGAATCCTCATAACCCATCTAACCTTTAAACAGATATTCTTAATATTTGCAATCCCACCCAGTTTAAGGGAACCTTAATGAAAATGGGTTTTATACTCATAAAGGTTTGCTGAAATAAAGACCACGGTGGAAGATAATTTTTAAATAGGATTTACCTAATCCAGGGAGAGATGACTTCTAGAAGAGAGAGTATGTTACAGTTTCTAGCAATCATCATCCTCCTCATGGGTTCAGCATCCACTATATATGTTTACGCTACTACA
>CAZCPZ010000143.1:0-4814 GCA_964499875.1 uncultured Thermoplasmatales archaeon
CCTCTGGGGCAGTGCATTGAATCGCTATGAAACAAGCTTTCTGTTTCCTCGCTATCTCCCTAGCTTGTTCTCTATACTTTTTCTTCTGGAAAGTTGCATCTAGTATAACGTTTCTACCTTCCTTGAGTTTCTCTTCTGCTCTCTTGAACATCTCTTGATATGTCTGGTTAATCTTCTCTGGTGCATATAGGCCAGTGTTAGGTTTATCAAAATGTCTCTCAAACTTGTCTATACCTGCTAATTCTTTACGGATTATATCCGTGTTTAGTATAACCGCGTTATAGTCAACGGATAGTTTCAAAGCAAGTGTGGATTTACCTGTACCTGTTAATCCACTTACCATGAATAGTATAGGTGGATGAGGCTTAAGGTTTATTGATACTAGAGAGGCATAGTAGGAGGAAAGCCTATAGTATTTAGAAGCGGTTTCTATAATCTTTTTCCTCTCCTCCTCACTTAGATGTTCTGTTAATCTAAACCCTAGGACTTTCCCTCTCACATAGGCTCTATATGATTTATAGAAGTTGAGTATATCCAGTATACCTTCGTCTCCACTTTTCTCAATATAGCGAGTGATTAGATAACTAGATAGATAAGGATGGTTTAGGAAATCTAGATCCATCGCTAGGAAACCTAGGTCAGAGGCTACATCTATGAATCGGAATCTCTCATTGAATTCTATGCAATCAAAGATACAGAGTTTATTATCCTGTATTATTATGTTACCTGAGTGGAGATCACCGTGGCATTCATGTATAAAACCTTCTCTATTCTTGAAAACATCTTTCCTGTTTACTAGGAAGTCTATGGATACAGATTTAATACTATTATATTGAGCCTCAGATATGGTTATACCTATAACATCCTTGGTTTGCTCAAAGTTCTCTATTATACTTCTCCCTATAACCTCTGGTTTACTAAACTCTTTGTGTTTATGAGTAAGTTTATCTTTACTATAGAAATCTACTAGTATATCACATATCTCATCAATCTCTTTCTTGGACACCTTGTTTTTATTTAGTAGACTAGTCATTATAGCTTCCTGGGGAAACTGTTTCATCTTCACAGCGTACTCAACAACTTCTCCTTCTCCCTCTATACTTAGGTTACCATCTTTATCTCGGGTGATTGATACTACACCTAGGTATAAATCTGGGCATAACCTACTATTTAACCTGACTTCCTCTTCACAGAAATGTTTTCGTTTCTCAAGAGTTGAGAAATCTAGGAATCCAAAGTCAACTGCTTTCTTAATCTTATACACATACTTCCCTGTTAAAACCACAAAAGATATATGTGTCTCAATGACATCAATAGATTCTACTCCATATATCTTTGAGTCTCTAAGTTTCTCTAATAACTCTTGTTGATTCATCTATCCTTGGAATCAAAAGGGTTTCTAATAAAAGTTTTTAGTATAGTAGGATAGTTGCTATAACATGGATTATGAGTAATGAGAACACTGAGGGTATGAAAACCTTATACATACCTGTCACCTCGGTGTTTAGATACTCACTACTAAGTACGTTACATAAGTGGAGTGGTGAAACTAGGTATCCAACAAAGGCTCCCATGAATACTAAGCTGGTGACTCCTATAAGGTTTATATCTACTAGTGGGAAGAAAGGTTGAACAAAGAAATATGATAGGGTAATCCCTGCTAGATTATACCCTGTTAGGAATCCTAGTATCAATGGAACTAGTATGATGAGTAGAAGAGGAGGTAGAGAACTTATAGCTAGGAGGTTTGATATCACTTCATCTGAACCAGAGATCTTAAATATCTCTCGGAATACCATTATACCAATTATCGCTACACCAGGTTTCCATGTCAAGGATCTATACAATATCCTCAAGTATTTCCTCCAAGAGATTTTTAATAGTAGAAATAAAACCAGTATATCAATGAGGATGCTAAGGAGAAATGATCGTTCCTTAGTTAAACCAAGATTCTGAAGGAAGAAGAACATTATAACTGGTAGGAATGGTATAACTAGGTATTTTAAACCATTATAATACCTTGGTTTATCCTCATCTATATGGTTATGATTCCTGAGGAAATAGTGTAGTACTATAGCACCGATGAGGATTGATACTATAAACGCTGGTGTATCAGCAAGCATGAGACTAGTTATTGATATACCTGAGAATCTTGAGCTGCATAGTGTAAACATTGCAATAGATAAAGGATAAACTGGGAACCAGATGTGGCGGAACCAGATATTCAGGAAATTCTTCTGATCCTTTGATAGAGAGAAACGTTTTCCTTCTTCATCGATTAGTGGAGCAGACAACAGTGCACCTCCTGGTATAGGTAGTAACCCATAGATTGCTGGTATAACCGCTAGGGTTCCACCTTTGGAGAAGAAACTCCTTAGACTAGCTGTTAACTCTGTTATAGCCTCTGTTTCCTGCATACTCTTAGCGAGCATGAAAACAAGGATTACAAGTATAGCTAGTTCAATGGTATCCGTAGTAAACTGATTATTATTTATGGAGTAACCTATAGCGTTGAGGAAAGCTGAGAGTATATCATATAGAGTATTTGTGTATAGGGAGAATAAAGCTAATAGTAATGCTCCTGCTAGGAGAGAGAAACCAAAATTGTATCTCCTACGAATCAAGAGGATTACCAGTGCGAAACTGCTGCATATACCAGATAGTATTATAAGGGATGACTCTAGAGTCATAAAACCAAGGGGTTAGGATGAAGAAGGGGTAGTTAAAATCTTCGCGTGCCGCTTAGCATCCTCCATAGCTTTATATGGGTCAATGGTTAGAAACTCTCTATCTATCATCAAGGGTTGTCCATTTACAATAGTAGCATAAACATCACTTCCTCTAGCAGCATATACTATGTGAGAAACTGGGTCATGACAAGGTGTTAGATGAGGTTTAGAGAGATCGATGAGTATGATATCAGCTTTCTTACCCTCCTCAATGGAACCAATCTCCTTTTCTATCCCCAAAGCTTTTGCACCCATAATGGTTGCAAAATCAAAAACTGTCTGGGCAGGTAGAACCCGGGGATCCCATCTATGTTGTTTTTGAATAAGAGCAGCGAATTTCATGGTTTCAAACATATCCAAGGTATTATTGCTAGCTGCTCCATCTGTTCCTAAACCAACGTTAACACCTGCAGAGAGAAACTCAGGTATTGGAGCTACTCCCCCTGTAGCAATCTTCATATTACTAACTGGGCAATGAGCAACAGAAGCACCATTTTTCGCTATCTCATATACCTCATTCTTTGTAATCCAGCCGCAGTGAGCTAGAACCATCTTCTCACTTAGTAAACCTGTTTCTCTTAGTATCTCAACTGGTCGTTTACCATAGTTTCTCATAACTGTGTAAACCTCATCTCTTGTCTCTGAACAATGAATATGTAATAGTACATCATATTTCTCCGCTAACTCTCTTGCTCTCTTAAGAGTCTCAGGGTTACAAGTATATGTTCCATGAGGAGCTACGACAGGTGTAATTAAACTATTATTCCTCCATTTCCTAATGAAACTCTCGCATGCAGAGAAGAGTTTTTCAAAGGGAAACTCTGGTGTACCATAATCAAGTATCCCAAAACCTAGGAATCCTCTTACACCAGCTTCCTCTGTAACCCTAGCAATGGTATCCTCGAAGAAATACATATCTAGAAATGTTGTGGTTCCTGATGCTATCATCTCAAGTAACCCTAGTTTTGTTCCAGAGGAAACAGTCTCAGAGGTAAGTTTTGCTTCAACTGGCCAAATCTTCTCCTCTAACCAAGGAGTAAGAGCCATATCATCTCCATAGCCTCTCAGTAGAGTCATAGGTACATGAGTATGGAGATTAATCAAACCAGGAGTTACAAGTTTACCTTTACCATTAATCTTATACTCTGCTTCAACTGTTAATGGTTTATCTGAAACCTGGACAATGTATTCATCTTCAATATATATATCACCATGGAGTTGCATTCTATTCTCATCTTGAGTTAGAATACAACCTTGTTTAATTAGAATACTCATATACTTCTACCCTCGTTTCTCATCAGAGAGTTTCTCAGCGTTCTCCCATGCTTCCTCGAATCTCCTATGTAACGTCTCAACTATCTCCTTCTCAACAGTCCAGAAACCAATCTCATCCTTCTTAATAGGACCTGCTAGTATTAAAGCTCGGTCATCACCAATTATAAAATTCCCCTTGATACTAGGGTTACGTCTAATATCAACACCCTCAAAGTTAAGTCCCTCCTTATATTTATTAACTATAACCTTTGCATTCCTAGGTAGATCAACATCAAGTAGATACTCCGCCATGATCTTAGGGTTTGAGATCTCATCTATACTCCAAGTATGAGCTGGTCTTGAGGAGGGAGAAGTCTTCATTGGTTTCCTAGTTCCAAACTCAATAGCGATACCAACAACGATTACACCAATCCCAAACCCAATGATAAGTGAAAGAATATCCACCATTTCTCTCCAACCTCCAAGGTGTATTTAACACCAAAGATATAATGGTTTGGTTTTAAAAGACAAGGTAAGAGGAGATCTAGTTGAGAGATATAAAGAGTACTAAAATGAGATTCTAACCTTATCATCTATGTTCTAGTATACATCAAACATCTAAGTTGAAAACCTATGATAAACCTTGGTAACCAAATAGAGGATAAATCCATACTCCACTTCGGCATACTAACCTCAAATGTACTCCAATCCGATTCTAAACCATAGATATCCTTATCTTTAGCTTGAATAACAAAGCTACCTCTACGGTTCCATGTATGATTAAGGATTATAGTTTCGCCAGACTTATATGGACCAATCCAACCAGTACGA
>CAZCPZ010000144.1:0-4806 GCA_964499875.1 uncultured Thermoplasmatales archaeon
TGAGGGTAAACATATTATATTGGAGCATCACGGTGGTGAATCAATAAAACTAGATGCAGAGATTTCCTATACTATAAATGGTACAACTTATCATATAACTGTGGGTGATTGTTTATCTGATGAAGCTAAGAGTAATGGTAGATGGGATATAGGTGAGAGAGTCTATATACCATTTGAGTATGATATAGACTTCCTAGAGAGGTATAATGAGACAGAGGTTGAAATCGTTGATCCTGAAACTAATACTTTAGCTTTCATTGGTAATCTTAAACTCCAACCGATGAGTGATCTAGGAGTAGAGGTTTATTTTGAACCTAAGGAACCAGAAATTGGAGGCTATGTTAATATAATAGTTATTCTAAAATGTACTAAGGGAGATGTTGGTTCAAGGGATATAAGTATTAAATGCCTACTACCAGAGGGTTTACATCACAACTGGAATACAACTACGATGGGAACTTATTCTAACTCAACAGGTATATGGTTCGTAGATAAGATCAATGTTGGAGAGATAGCTACTCTAACAATAAATGCAACGGTTGTACCTATTGAGAAGAGACCTTTTACTCAACTCGGTATGGTTCTCGATGGATCCGGTAGTATAAGTGATAGTGACTGGGATTTGATGTGTAATGGTTTAGCGAATGCAATTGAGGATCCAGATGTTTTCCCACATGATGGAAGCGTAGAGTTAACAGTTGTTCAATTCGGTGGGGGGTACGATCCACCACTCTACTATCCTTTTGCTCGCGTAGAGAGGGAACCAATAGTCGTTGATGAAACTAATTATCAAGATATAGCTGATAAGATTAGGAATCTCCACCAGATAAAAGGTGCTACACCAATGGATTGTGGTATACGTTTAACAACTGATAGAATTAGGAATAGCTTAATGTTTAATGATGATAATAGAACAGTTCTATGTTTGGTTACAGATGGTTTATCAAACTGTGTATGGGATCCCTCTCTAGGGGGTTATAAGGCTCATTTTATGGGTGGTAATGGGTGGATTAAGGGATCACAGCACTATAGCAGCCCTAACTCTGCCTACTCTGGCTACAAGAATTATCCGAGAGATGGACCTTTTATGTCTAAACCAGTTGATACTAGTAGTGCTAGTTTCATTAGAGTTAGCTATAAATACAAACCCAACTTATACTGGAGTACTCTAGATTTATACTTCTGTACAGGTGACATGAAGAATCCAGTGTACCACTATATTGATACCTTTTATGGTTCCTCTTCTGGTTGGTTAGAATACGATGAGGTATTCTGGCGTTCAGATCACCCAGAGTTTTTTGATACAAACTTTAGTATATGTTTCAAAACAGATATAAAGAGTAGATGGGATCACCTATGGATTGATGATGTTGTTATTGAGACTTCAGAGGGTGTTTTACTAGCGGATGGTTTCGATAATGATTACTGGAATGTTCACTGGACTGATCCTGGTAGAGTGAGCACAGAGGAGGCTAGAGATTATATGAGGATTACATTGAATGCGAGTGAGGATGGAGATGAGTTTGATTGTTTAGCTGTTGGACCAGAAGCTGATGTATACTGGTTGAATGATAGCATAGCGTGGCCTCAACCAAGTTATTTCGCTCCACCATATGATAGGGGAAATGGATGGGTTAGTCATATTGATAGCTACTCTGAGTTTGAAGCTGCTATAAAGGAGATCTTTAAAACAATATTCTCTGCTAGAACTACAACCGTTCAAATATCTGCGGTGAGACCAGTTGATCCAAATGATAACAATGATGAAGTACAACTAGTGATAATACCAAAAGAGTAAAAAATAGTTAAAACCTTAAAAACTAGGGCATGTCTGAGGTAAGATGGGTTATATTATTGTTATCTTCCCTGGTGATACTCTACTATTATCCTATTCTAGCAGGTGCAGATAATATACAATCCATTATTAATAGTGCTTCTCCTGGTGAAACTATTTTTATACCAGCTGGTAGCTACTCTGAAACCATAACTATAGATAAACCTCTTCATATAGTTGGGGAAGGTGAGAGTTTCACTCTTCTAATAGGTGGAATAATAGTGGAATCCAGTAATGTTGAAATCAAGGGTTTAACAATACAAAACCATAGTATAGGTATTAGAGTAGTAAACTCTACTAATGTAACCATATATGATAATACATTCTATAACCTTGATGAAGGTATAGTTATTGAGAACACTAGCAGTTTTATAACAGTTTTTAGAAACAATTTCATGGGTAACAAAGTTAATGCGTTAGATGACTCTGGTAATAACACCTCTTGGTATAAAAACAGTAAAGGTAATTACTGGTTTAACTATAATGGTAGCGATGATGACAATAATGAAATTGGTGACACACCTTATCAAATCCCTGGTAGAGGTAATAGCAGTGATAGGTTTCCTCTCATGAAACCTGATACTCTTCCACCAATTGTTGATTTCTCCTATAAACCACTTGTTGCAACCACGCAAGATACAATTTATTTCATGGATAACTCAAGTGACCCTGATGGTTTTATAGTATCCTATCAATGGGTTTTCGGTGATAGTAACACTAGTAATGAAAGTAACCCCACTTATAGGTATAGTGATAATGGATTATATAATGTTACATTAACAGTATGGGATAACTATAATGTCTCCAGTACTATTATTAAACAAGTTTTAGTGTTGAATGTTCCACCAGAAGCTAGATTCACCTATACACCAAGTAATCCAACAGACTTAGATGAAATCCTGTTTAATAGTACTTCTTTTGATACTGATGGTGTTATCGTAAACACTAGTTGGTTTCTAGGTGATGGTTTCACTACTAGTGAAACTAGTTTCACTCATCGTTTCCAAGACGATGGATTATATAATGTTACACTAGTTGTTTTTGATGATGATGGAGCAAATAGTAGTTTCTCTAGGAGTATTGTTGTTGAGAATGTTCCACCCATACCAAGTTTCAGTTGCTTCTCATCTAACAGTGTAACTATATATGAAGGTTCAACTGTTAGATTCTATGATGCATCTCAAGATTTAGATGGAGAAATTGTTAGTTGGCGCTGGGATTTCGGTGACGGAAGTGTTTCAGATGATAGGAATCCAACGCATGTATTTAAAGAGAAAGGTGTTTATGAGGTTACACTTAGTATCATAGATGATGATGGTGCAGCAAGGAGTTTCAGTAAAAGAGTAACTGTCTTTGGAGAGGTTGAGGATATAAAACTATTCACTGGTTTAAACACATTTGATATAATATTCATAGTTTTCATCATAGCGATGGTGATAATGGTGGTAGTGCTAACTAGGAAATATGGGAAATAATTAGAATCTAGTATTAATTCTGAACGTAGAATGTTTCCCTCCTTTGTCTGAAAAAACAATTTTTAGCTATGAATCCCTTTAAAACTCGGTTTAAACATATTTGATATAGTTCTTGTTTTTCATTATAGCAGTAATGTTAAAATGTTTCGGCTTTTCGATGTGCATTAATTGATTGTATGTGTTAAAAAATTTATTGTTTAGTTAGATGCATTATAAACCCATAGGTTTCATCTGTTTTAACTACTACTAGTAACATATGATTACTATCCATTAGAGTAGCTAAACCTTTGTATTCACCGTTTTTATCCTCACTGCAATTAGTGATTATAAAATGGTTTACATCGTATAGGTTGTGTTTGTTATCTATTACACTTATTGATCCATTGAATATGCAGCCTTTATCATCTACACCATTCATTGATCCATTGTTGATTGAAATCATTATTTCTACTCCACTAGCAGAGGAGAAACCCCATGTTCCAGCTACCCTTGATAGAGAGGAATACATTTTATATGAGTCATCTACTGCTAGTGATACTTCTCCATTTCCCAGGTATTCATCATCACTAGTATAATGAGCAGTGAATACTCTCTCCTCATTTAATTCTATTCTACCATTAGCTATGTTCATCTCACCCACGGGTTTACCATCTTCACTGTATACTTTGATAGAAGCGGTGAGTAAACCATTTTCTACATTGAATACTCCATATCCACCTAGTCTCTCTGATATATAACTAGTTGGATCAGAAACAACTAGGTAGCATCTATTATCTGGGAGTACAAATAATCGTGTTCCTATTGAACCACCTTTATCAGGTATGAGTTCACCTATCCATATACCCTCTATATTGGTGTCATAGTTTTTTTGTTCCTCGAAGCAACCCATTGTAAGGAAGGCAATAACTAGTATAACAACCATTACTTGTATTTCTCTCATTTTTCCCTCGCTGCTGCATCCACATGGAGATTTAAAAGTTTTACTTGAAAAACCAGTTTAGAGAGAGTGGTTTTCTTCTAAAAAATTTCAGGGTTGTATAGCTATGGTTAACTCCCCGTCATACCCATCGTAAACTACTGGGAATGGTAAAAGTAGATAATGGAATTGTTTGTATACGTATATCTCGAACATTACTGCAATTAGTAGTGCAATGCTAGTCCCAACTGTTAATCCACCTAGTAAACCCTCTAGGAAATCTAGTGGATCCATGTCTCCTATTAGATACCCACCGAGTACACTACTTAAACCGTTTAGTAGTGCAAAAACTATTATTGGTATACTATAGAGTGTGTTAACCAATATCTTTGCTTGTAAGAATAATTCTTCTGCTGTAATCGTTGGGTGAAATGAATTATTATGCCATGTTTCGAGTGCAGCTGCTGCAGCTGCTACTGGACTTGGTATTGCTAGTGATAATCCGGTTCCATATGAAGATGTTAGGATTACTCTCCCCTCTCTACTGATATCATTTATCATCCCTTTTGTATAGTATTCGG
>CAZCPZ010000145.1:0-4806 GCA_964499875.1 uncultured Thermoplasmatales archaeon
GATACTTATTTCATTGCAACATACAGTGCTTTAAGATCAGAGCACGCTAATGTTACAGAAAGATTCTTCAGCTACTATCTAACTATATTCGTTGATCATGGGAACAATTATGAGTTATGTGGGTTAATAGATTCTATAGATCTCGCAAATGAATACTTCTCCACTCCATCCTTTATACTTGATAGAGCTTGCTCTACAGCTGCATACTACTTAGCGGAGTATAAACGCTTCCTCGTAACAACTCATATACTTAGAAGTGGAGCGATGGTTTTCCTAGGAGCAGTTGATCTCAGTACTGGACATGGTTTGTTCGATGAGATACTACAAACCTCATTTCTAAATGATGGAACTATTGGAGAAGGATACCTTCAAGGTATGAGAAGCTTTGGAGATTATAATGATGTATACATACTATTTGGTGACCCAACTATTAAACCAAGATGGTGGAGTTAAAAAATAGTTTCACCTTATTTCTTTACTTTGGATGAAATAGTTTAACACTTGGAACTACCTCCAAGTACTCCTTAAGGGAATAATGAGAGAACTATTTTTTATTCAACGATACTATTCCAAGGAAACACATAAGGATTAGATACTTTTCTAGATTTAACCTAGCTTTTTCTTTTGTTACAATACTTCTCTTCTCAAATATTTTTAATCTCTCCATACAGTAGGCTACCCAGGTATTCAAGGAAGAAGAAAAGTCTCCTTCCAAGAATAAGAAAAGAAAATAAAAAGTGGTTTAAAATATTTCTAAATATTTCTAATAAATTAAAATATTGAATCCGTTTGATATAAATACAAAAAGTTAAAGTCCCCCTTCTAGAATTACGTGTTTGAACTCATGAGTAAGGGAAGGTGGTGATGCACTATCTTCTCAAGGTTAGATAGGAGTATTGTAGTAGCAATAACAATCATATTAATAGCTGGTAGCACACAATCTATGGGTTTAACTACACCTATGGACAAGGCTAAGAATTGGTTAAACTCAATGTGTATAGACTGGGTGAACAACAAAGGTATATCGATAGTATTTGATTCAAGAGATGCAACATGCTGTGAAACCACTGGATATATAGTGAAGCAACTGAGCAGAAGTAATGTGAGGATAGACACTCAACCCGTGTCTTCAACTAGGGAACTACGGGAGAAAATTAGAGAGAGTAGTTTAATAAAAATCTATATCTTACATGGACAAAAAGATGGTATCTATGTTGGAAACGATGACATCAACTGGGAGGAATTCACTAGACACCTTACTTTTTCAGATACACCATACCATATATTAGGTGTTTGCTACTCTAAGGAGATGATTGAGAAGAGATTGATTTCCCATAGAGTTAAAGCGATTAGTGGAGAAGTAGATTCTGAGATAGTTGCTATATACTCGATATGTCAAGTTATAGATATCCTAGAGAATTCTCCACTCAGGGAGAATCGTTTATCTGCTGAGGAGTTAAAACTAGAGATGAGGAACTATGTTATATCCAAGTTACCTGAGTTAATTAGTGAGAGTATATACCCCACTCATCCTCTCTCAGGTGAAACCCTTGATAAATTCTTGGTGAATATCACTGATGGTAAACCATTGATTAGAGGACCACTAGGATGGTTTGTTAGGATAATGCTGGATAACTGGGTTGCAGAGAAGATTTCTAAGGAGATGAATTGGTATAAGGTTAAAGATTTAGGTGATGGGAAACAGATACAGGTGAATGTACCCGCTATTAAGAAAGGTATACTAGCTGTAACTGAGGTTAAAAAACTAGATCTAGGTTTAGGTGATCTAGTAACAGGTTTATTCCCCTTTGATATCCCTATAAATGTTACTGTTCATCCTAAACTTGGAGATGGTCCATGGTATTCACCAAAATATCTAGATGTTAAGATTGCGGCTGCTCCAGAGAAGGACACATTAGATTTCATGGAGACACCGGTAGAAGACTTACTTAAATTTGGTGGAGTAAAAGTTAGTTTCGATATTAAACCTAGGCTTCACTCAACTATTAGATGCTATAATTTCCTTAAAACCTTTGAGGAGCATAATGCTTCTTATGGAGACATACAGCTAATGGATAGTGGCTTCTCCCTACCATTCTACTTGAATTTCAGTGTACCACTAGCGGTTTTTCTAAACTATATTATCCCTGGTACAGGAGAGACAATGTCTGAGATCTTGGATATACTAGATATTGAAGCCGAGATATTTACTAGTATAGGTTTAACTAGTGGTATAAACTATGAAGTGAAGAAAGAGTCATCAGAGGAGTTTGTTAATCTAAAGATCGGGGTGGGTTTACTATTGAATCTTAAACTACCTAGTCTTAGTAGTCTACTCAAACAAGCTATAGGTGTTAGTATACCAATAGATATTGTTACATTAAAAGCTAAACTTAAGGGTTCAACTGGTACAAAGGTTAAATCAAAGTTTACACCAGAGGGAGATGAATACTCAGTTTCATTATTCTATAGTGTATTATTCAAGTTCTATGCGAAGATATTCTGGTTCCTAAAGTTTAGTTGGAAACATAAATGGAAAGATGATTACCCATTCTATGAGAAGAAACCTTCAGAGGAACAAACTGAGAAACATAGTAACCTAGATATTGATAAGGATGGTGTGTGGGATACAAAAGAACTTGCTCTCAACTTAGATACTAGTAAATCAGATACTGATGGAGATGGACTAAGTGATGGAAACGAGATATACGAGTTCTATACTGATCCAAAGTCTATTGATAGCGATGGAGATACGTTGAGTGATAGTAAAGAAATGGCTCTTTTCTATAGTCTTGGTTTAGATCCCTTTGTGGATTATGATGGAGATGGGTTATCTTGCCTCTTAGATTATGATTCAGATAATGATGGGTTAAGTGATAAAGAAGAGATTACGGGGGTATTCTCTGAGTACTGGAATAAAACCTTTAAAACCGATCCTTCTCTACCGGATACAGATTTTGATGGTTTAAAGGATGGAGAAGAATTCTATAATTGGCCTCATATGAAACCTCATACTAATCCACTAGATGAGGATACAGATGATGATGGAGTATTAGATGGTAGAGAGTATCATTATTACCTAGAACATGGAGTACCATCTATGGAAACCATAAAGTATCTTATAGATCCTGATTCAGATAATGATACATTGTTAGATGGAGAAGAGATCATTATTGGGACAGATCCACTAGATATGGATACAGATGGAGACTATGATCTCGACAATAATGGTGTTATTGATCCAGAGGAGGAACTCATCGGTGAAGGAGGAGTAAAAGGTGACCTCAGCGATGCAGGTGAGATTAATGGTAACTACTGGCCTGGTGGACCATTTGCAGGTAGACCATGTTCCTATCCATGGCCTCTACTAACGAATCCACTTAGTAAGGATACAGATGGAGATGGAATCACGGATTATGAGGAGTGGCATAATGCAACCAACCCAGTTTACCTAGATAGTGATGGTGATGGGTTAACCAATGAAGAGGAATACAATGTATATGATACCGATTGCACTGATTCTGATACAGATGATGATGGATTACTAGATGGATTTGAATTAAAGTATTTCATGGAGGAGAAAGGTGTAGAGGATATAAGTCTACTATCTCATTATCTAAGAGATAATGATGTAGATGATGATGGATTAATCGATGGAATGGAGATAAAAATAGGGACAGATATACTTAATCCAGATACAGATGAAGATGGATTGAGAGATGGTAGAGAGGTTTTAACTGTGGGCACAGATTCATTGGATAATGATACAGATGATGATACATTGACAGATGGAGAGGAAGTACATCATTATGGTACAAACCCAAAGAAGATAGATACAGATAATGATGGATTAGTAGATAGTATAGAGGTTAAACCTGGTTACCTTAATCTACCATTAATAGGGGATATAACATATAAGACCGATCCATTGGATCCAGATACCGATGATGATACATTAACTGATGGAGAGGAAGTATATGGATGGCATTGGGCTATCAACATAACCGTTAATCCTAGTACCAATGAGGTTAATCCACCTATTGAACAGGTTGGGAGTAGACAAAGATTGGTGACATGGTATAAATTCCCGGATCCATATAGAGCTAGATTCCAAACTAACCCTTGTAATCCTGATACTGATGGAGATGGATTAAAGGATAATGAAGAGAAGATCTTAGTGTTATCACCATTAACCAATGATACTGATCTAGATGGAATCAGGGATTACAGAGAGATTGAGATGATGAAGGAGAGATTCCATAGTGATACATGGATGGGGTTACCAGATATATGGCATTACATGGATTATGATTATGACACCATCAGTGATTTAGAGGAACTAGAGAGGGGAACAGATATATTAACAAATGATACAGATAAGGATGGTTTAACGGATTGGGAGGAATTATTTATCCCAATAAGCTCAACCACTGAAGAAAACTCAACTAAACTACTATATACAGATCCATTGGATGAGGATACAGATGATGATGGAATCAATGACTATGAAGAGTTAATAGTTTTTGGAACAAACCCATTGGAGGAGGATACTGATGGTGATGGAATAACAGATTATGATGAACTCTACACTTATAGTACCTACATCTATGGTCCATTTACAACTGGATTCAATGCATCTCTAGATCCACTGGATGAGGATACAGATGGAGATGGAATCAATGACTATGAAGAGTTAAACTATTATAGACATAGGGATAGTGCTGAACTAACAGAGAAGTATGGACCACTGGAGGATTACGATGGAGATGGCTACCCAAATATCTTAGATCCAGATGCTGATCAAGA
>CAZCPZ010000146.1:0-4727 GCA_964499875.1 uncultured Thermoplasmatales archaeon
GCTTTGTAAGCAGATGAAGTATTGAAATGGATGTTAACCAGATCATATCTATCATCAATGGGTATAGGTTGATATCTCTCGTTTAGAACAGTTACCTCGTGCTTACTTGGAGTAACTGCTGCTAGTCTCCTCGGGTAGAGTGATGGTAGAATAGAGAATATAGTTAAAACTGTTTTCTCTAGAAGAGGAGGTTTAGCGTCACTAAGTCGAAGCTGTTCAACTATTAATATCCTCATTTGGAATAGGGGATTCAAAGACAGGTATTTAAAAGAAGTATATTATGTTTACATTGATTTAAAGGGGTGTCTCTGAGATGACTCTGCTTCTACTTAAAGCGTTGAAGTGGTATCTATGGGATATCAACAATCTACGTCGTTTAACCAATGAGAAACTCATGGAGTTGAGGGACAAACTTTTTCGATCCATGGTTAGGAGAGCATATGAGGTTCCAATGTACTATAAGTTGTTTAAAAGGAAAGGAGTACATGTCGAGGAGATTAGAGGTGTTAGAGACGCTAATAAGCTACCATTGATTTATAAGGAAGATATTGAGAAACAGAGTTTAGATGAATTAATCCCACATCATAGGGATGAAAAGTTGTTTATACAAGTTTCAACATCTGGTACAACCGGTAAATCTCTTTCAATCTATGTTGATTTTTCAGATATAATTATAGGTTTACTAGGATACCTTAGAACGATTAGGGAATATGGAGTAAACTGGTGGAGAGACAGGTTGACGGTGATAGGTGACTTCGCTCCTCACACAGCAGAGACAGGTTATGTGAGGAGAGGAGTATTCAATAACCCTTTATTCTCATCGGTTTTCAAGAGGGTACAATGGTTGGATACTAATAGTAAACCAGAGGATGTTATAAGGAGACTCAACGAGTTTAAACCCGATTTTATTGGTGGATACGTTGGTATGCTAGGTCATCTAGCTGTTCTGAAGAAGCAAGGGTTAGGTAGAGAAGTTAACCCTAGGTGTATTGCTTCCACTGGAGCAGTACTAGATTCTTCTCTAAAAAAGTTTATTGAAGAAACTTTTGAAACCACTGTATTTGAAGTCTATGGAGCAACGGAGACGGGACCAATAGCTTTTCAGTGTAGAGAGGAAGGTGTGTACCATATTTTATCAGATCTACTATATGTAGAGGTTTTAGAAGATGGAAAACCTGTCGAATCCAAACAACCTGGTCACATAGTTGTAACAAAACTATATGGAGGGGGAACACCTATTATAAGGTATGCAGCTTTGAATGATATAGTATCCCCTCTATATGAGGAGCATAAATGTGGACTTGGAGGAGACTTGCTGCACCGTATATATGGTAGAGATAGCATCCGGCTGTATAGAGGAGATGGTAAAATAGTTTTAGCTTCTAATATAACGAAGGTGTTTAGTAGGGTTTTATATGAACTTCAAACTAGTGTAATTAGGGATGTTAAAGTTATTCAGAGGAACTTCAATGAGATAGAAGTACAGTTGGTATTGGATGAGAAGATAAAGAGAAAAGAGGGTAATATAGAGGGAGTATATGGTTTGATAGAGAAGGGGCTAAGAGAGTTACTTGGATCAAACACTAGTGTTGAAATTAGGGAAGTTGAAAGAGTTTCAAGGGATGAACCCCGTATCATATCTAGGATTAAACCAGAGGATGTTAAGATTACAGGTTACCTCTAGTAAAAGTTATTTAGATTAAATCAAGTTTAATTGAGAGTGAGGTGATAAACCTATCCAATGTTGAAACAAAGAAGATACTTAGAGAAACTATTTGCACATGTTGAAACATGGAGACCTTACACTGTTATATGGAGTGGACTAGTAAGTTTAGCTGGTGCCTGCATAGCTCGTGGTGATTTCCCTCCCTTTGAAATCAGTGTACTCTCTTTTGTAATCCCTGTTTTAGGTTGGATCGCTGGTTTATATGCTTCTGACTATATAGATCGAGAATTAGATGCTGTTGAGAAACCTCATCGGCCGATACCATCAGGTAGATTGAAACCTAGTGAAGTAGTTTTATCGGCCTTTATATTCGCTGGTATAGGTCTCATTTCTTCTATAATCCTTGGATGGGTACATATTCTACTAGTTTTCATAGTAGCGACATTGGTTTTAGCTTATTCGAAGATCTCTAAAGCTAGAGGTGTACTTGGGAATATTAATAGAGGAACCCTCATAATGTTAACTTTCTTATTCGGGGTTTTCACTTACAGTGAAGTGGTTTTCTCTGCAACACTATTCTCAATCTGCATATTATTCTTCCTGCACGATGTAAATAGTAATCTAATAGGGGCAGCAAGGGATGTATATGGAGATAGAGAGATGGGATATGAGACATTCCCTGTTACATATGGTGTCAGGAAAACTATTCTACTATCAATGATTCTAACTGTTACATGGATTATAATTGGGTTAACCATAATATACTCTAAGTCAACTCTAAGATTCCCTTGGATAACTCTATCATTGTTCAGCAGTGGGATCCTGGTTTTGGTAACTGGTTACATATATCTGCTTAGAAGCAGGTTGAGGAGAATGGATTTACTCAGAATGCATAGCCTCTTTATATTTGAGAGAGTGATACTTGCATCATCCTTTATATTAGGAGTGGTTTCAAACACTTTAACTGGTTTCATGATACTATCTGTTTCTCTACTGGTAACTTTTCTCTCAGAGCAATCATTAAGAAAAAGATATGAGTTTGCAATGTAGATTATGAGGTGTCTCGTAACAGGTGCATCTGGTTTCATAGGTTCAAAACTTGTTTCAAGATTACTAGATAAAGGCTTTGATGTAGTTGGTTTGACACATAGTAGGAAACCAGTTTGTGAAGATGAGAGAGTTAAGTATATTAAAGTGGATATAGCTGATAAAAAAAGTCTTGAGAAAGTGGAAGGAGGTTTTGATTTTGTATTTCATTGTGCAGCCTATGTGAGAGACTATGGGAAGAAAGAGGTTTTCTATAGAGTTAATGTTGAGGGTACAAAGAATATTGTTGAGCTAAGTAGAGATACCAGGGGTTTCGTATATATAAGTCATATACCTTATGAGAAGAATTCTTTTTTCAATTATTATAGTGAAACAAAGATTATAGCTGAGAAATATCTTCTTAACAAATACAGAGAGGAAGGGTTTCCAGTTGTAGTCATCAGACCAGGTAATGTATATGGACCTGGTTGGACACCATGGGTAACTAGAGTTGCAGATGCATTGTTTAATGGTAAACTATGGCTTATAGATCGTGGAGAGGGATTCTTTCATCACACCTATATAGACAACTTGGTTGATGCTATATTGTTATCTATGGAAAGGAGAGCAGAAGGTAGAATTTTAAATGTAACAGATGGAGAGATACATATATGGAGGGATTACTTCAGATTTATATCAAATGCTATTAACCTTGAGGCTCCTACTAGGAGTATTCCAGGATGGATTGCTCTCTCTATAAGCTATGTTTCCATGGTTGCATATAAACTATTTGGGGTTACCCCTATTATAACACCCTTTGCTGTTAATATATTCACCAATAAATCAATGATATCTATTGATGAAACCAGAGAAGCATTAGGTTATACTCCAAAGGTGAGTTTCTCTGAGGGGGTGAGGAGGGTTAGTAAATGGTTGAGAGAAGAATGGTTACCTATTAAGTTGAAACAGAAAAATAGATAATAGATTTCTATACCAAAAGATATTTAAAATTATTGTGCATCATTGATTAAAGAAGGGTGACAGAAAATGAAAGTAGTGTTATGTACGGATGACACATGTATACCACCAAAATGTCCAGTTGTAGATGTGAGAGAGGACTTTGTTCTAATTGGAGAAGACAACAATATGTGTAAACTCACTAGAGAACAGTTTGAGATCTTAAAGCAGAAGATAAAGAACAATGAATTATAATGGAAGAGGTGGAAACCTTTCTTCTCTAATTTTTTGCCTAGATGTAAGAGGATGAAATGTCTGTCATCGAGCAGTTTTCATTGATACGAAGAAGAAGCCGCTTAGTAGAAATATGATTAATCCTATAAAGGAGAAGAAAGAGTTGAGGGCATGTATACCATAGTTGAGGAAGTTTAACAGTTGGAGACATATAAATAGGATGGCCCCAAATATTAAACCTGTTAAGAGGATTTTGGTTGGTTTATCCATCCCTCAAATTCACCTCTACCCTTTAGGAATTAATAATAACCTATTTAAAAGGGTTTTCCAAATTTGTTCACTCCACAGATACTCTTCCATTTTGTGTTTCATAAACTTTTGGAACTAACTAATACCAATATGGTTTACCTGTTCTTAACCTATTATTTATAGTTAGTTGCGTAATATTTATATATGAGAAATTACATACTACCCTTCAGATAGATTTGAAAGGGGAGTAGTTCCACTCTTTTTAGCTTGTTTGGGCTGCTTCCCTTTCTCCCTCCCTCCATAGCCTCCCTTCAAACTCCCCCTTCCTCCCTTTCTTAATTTTTAGGTAACCAGATGGGGTGAAGATTCATCCTTAGTAGGATCTCATTTATCTTGGTTTTAATTCCCTTAAAATTGTATTTCACATTAATTCTCAGTATACTCCATCCACTTTCCTCACCATTGATGTCTCTAGCTTTTACTCTTATAACGTGTTTCCCAATTGTGTCCCAAGAATGATTTATCTCTATGGTTTCTCCAGATGAATAATTCTTAGTCCAAAAACCGTTCTTATAATCAAATTCTATGAAATAAC
>CAZCPZ010000147.1:0-4708 GCA_964499875.1 uncultured Thermoplasmatales archaeon
GATGCTACCTTACCTCGTTCTAGAGGGAGAAAAGTCCCTAAAAAGTATGCCGTAGAGAAGCCAACCGTCGAAGGCATCGCTAAGGCAGCTAAAGCATTGAGTTTATCTCCAATTATTGAGAGAGAGGTTGCGCAACCATCTAGACCTTGGAAGAGAGAGGGAAGAGTTCTAGTTGATAAAAGAGAGAAAAAGACTCAAATTCTATATCAACTTGCTAATCTTCTTTGATAATTAGGCTTTTGATGGAAGGATCTTTCTATATCCATCTATTCTTGTAAAAGCGTACCCACAAAAAGGGCATTTCACTGGAAACAAAGCATTTTTAAGAGAAGACTCCACTACAGTTGATGTTTTCTTACAATGGGGACAATATAGTTGGTACTCGTACCTATCGCTTTTCATAAGTAATCACCTTTCCCTTGTATAGTAATCAAAATATGTGTTTATGTAATTTATTATTATATTTTATTTTTAACGATAGATTTTTCATGTATAAGGATTATTCTAATTTTGAAAGTAAATAAGTGGAGAGTTATGGAAGATGAATAAATTACTTAGAGTATTCATCACAATAGCTGTAATAACCCAAATTCAACCAGTAGATCATATCTCTTCCAATGAAGCTACGCCAATTCATCCAGAGGAGATATTGAGATGGATGTATCCACCATTTGAACACATAAATGGTTTTAAGGAATACATAGCTGCTCATCCATATAGAGAAAGTATCTTTGCAACTCCCCCTTTGGTTAACTCCCAATTTGTATCACAAGTTACAATAGCCATACTAGTAGAAAATTCTCTGTATAAACATATAGAAACGGAGTTAAAACAGTATATAGAGGACCTAGAAAAAGAGGGAAACAGTGTTTTTCTTCAAACATTGTCAGGTGGTAATCCGGCTGCGGTTAAAGAATGGATTAAAAGACAGTATGAGAAAGGATGTAATGGCATAGTATTTATAGGGGATATTCCAGCCGCTTGGATGAAGGTATCTGACTCGGTTTTCCCATGTGATCTCTTTTATATGGATCTTGATGGGGAGTGGAAGGATAAAGATGGAGATGGGGTATATGATACTCACACCACTGGAGGAGGGGATATGGGACCAGAGGTGTACGTGGGTCGTCTGTATACTAGCACTCTAAAGTATGGAAGAGAGGAGGATTTAATCAAGGAGTATCTCAAGAAAGTTCATGAATACCGGGTTGGTAATTTAACTCAACCATGGAGAGGATTAGAATACATAGATGAAGATTGGTATTCCATGGATGTCCATCTTGATGAGATCTATGGTAGTAATGTCACCAGATATGATTTTGGTTATAGAACTACAGCTGAGGATTATTTAGAGAAACTATGTCAAGGCTGGTATTTTGTTCAAGTATGTGCTCATAGCTACCCCGGTGGACATTATTTTGGAACAAGACCAACAGAGGCTGTATGCTATGCTCATGTATATGTATACAGTCCATATAATAGATCTGCTAAGTTATTAGTTGGATGTGATGATGGAATAAAAGTTTGGCTTAACGGGAAAGAGGTTTTATATAAAAATAGGTTGGGAGAATGGATTCCAGATCAGTTTAAAGTTAAAGTAGATTTAAAGAAGGGTTGGAATAGACTACTTTGTAAGGTAAGTCAAGAGGGAGGGAAGTATCAATTCTCAGCTAGATTCACCGATGACAATTTAAACCCTATAAGTGACTTAGAGTATCAAGTGAGTAACCCTGAGACCCATGGAAGGTTGCCTGAGTTTATCAGGAGCTGGCTTCTCAATGGATTTCATGAGGATAAACCAGAAAGATTCTATAGTTATCTAACAACCAATTATTTAGGTGTAGATGAGCCATCTGTTCAACCAAAAGAAGGAGAATATATGGGTGGAGAACAATGGGTAAGGTATGATTCTAATAACCCATACATTGATCTAGATCTCTATTATAAGGGAGTAGATTATGGGGTTACATATGCTTACACATCTATAATATCTGATAGAGAGCAAAATTGTCAACTGTGGCTTGGTTATGATGATGGAATGAGAGCATGGCTGAATGGTAAGGAGATTCTATTAGATAATAGGTATGGAGGTTTCAATGCTGATATGGTTAAAGTTAATGTTACTCTCCATGAAGGAGAGAATCATTTATTATTGAAAATCTCAGAGTGGATGGGAGCCCATGGTTTCGCTGCAAGATTCGCTACTGTCAATGGAGAACCTGTTGATGGCTTAAACTATACATTAAAACCTAAACCTATAACCTATATAGGCACATGGTTGGTTAATGGTGTATATGAGAATCCAGAATATGAGAATAGATTATCAGTGGATTATCTAGGTGGAGAAGCAAATGTTGTACCTAGTGAACATGATCCTGCTCTTGAGGGTTCATGGGAGTTTGGTGTAGGAGGATACCCTTTTGATATAGGTGAATTCTTTAACCATGGTGGATGGGTCTTCTCAGATACTATTCAAGAAGTTGATCCACCTGTTCTCTTCTATAACCTATTCTCATGTGGTCCAGGGAGATTTACAGAGGAGAATTATCTAGCGGGAGCATATATTTTCCATACAACTTATGGTTTGATCACTATTGCTTCCTCAAAAAGTGGCAGTATGTTGAATTTTAAGGATTTCACAAAACCTATTGGTGAAGGAAAAAGCATAGGGGAAGCTTTCCGTCTATGGTTTGAGGCACAAGCTCCCTATCAACAATGGGAGAAGGAATGGTATTATGGCATGATGATATGCGGTGATCCTACATTACATATTTTCCCATCAAGTAATTCTAAACCTAGTATTCATATAGTTAAACCTTCTGAAGCTGTATACCTGTTTGATAGGGAGTTATTTAAATTCAAGGTACCTCTAGTTCTAGGTGATATAACCATTGAGGCTGTTGTTACTAATCCTGGTATGGGAGTGATTAATGTTACCTTCTTGGTTAATGGGGAAAAAGTATTTGTAGATGAGGAACCTCCGTATCTATACGTTATAGATGATAGATATATAGGTTGGAAGAATATCGAGGTTATAGTTGTTGATCGTCAGGGTGTAACGAGTAGTGATGTAGCAGATGTGTTAGTGATTAATCTTGGTTTAATCTAGGGGGTTCCTAACGAAGAATTAATATAGAAACAATCTCTATCCCTATATTCAATGCTGGTATTCATCCATGGGATGAGCTTTCATACGGATGTATGGAAACCTTTTATAAATTTCTTCTCAGACAAGGGGTTTAAATGTAAGGCTGTAGAGTTAAGAAAGGATAGAGATCTTAGAAAAACTGTTTTTGATGATTATGTTGAGTCGGTTAGAGAGATAGTATCCCTGGAAGACATCGTCATTGGACATTCAATGGGTGGTTTGATAGCCCAGAAGGTGGCAGAGTATGGAGTTGTTAAAGCAGTTATCTCTATATGTCCTGCTCCCCCTAGGAATATAGGTTCTGTATCTAGTATACCATTATATGCAATATTAAGATATATTCCTGGGGTACTAATTAATAAGCCCATTAAACTTAGCTATGCCTTTTATAGGAAGTATCTTGCAAATTGTCTTGATGAGGAAAAAGCTAGGGAATCATATGAGTCTAGTGATGCGGAGTCAGCTAAAGTAACTATGGAATTAGGTTTAAGGAGGATCTCTGTTGATCCAAAGGGTGTTTCCTCTCCAATACTATTCTTAGCCGCTAGAGAAGATAGAGTTTCTCCTCCAGATATAGTTAGGAAAGTCGCAGAGTTATATGAAGCTGAATTTAAGATACTAGATGGATGTCACTATATATTCTACGAGTGGCAAGGTTTCGCAGAGGCAATCCTTGATTTCATGGATAAACATAATATAGTATAGATAAATCATATATTATTATTAAAATTATTAGATTAACAGATTGAGGTAATATTTATACAAGGGATATCTAGATATAGTAGAGTTTAATCAAGAAACAACTTGATCTTGATAGATATATTCTAGCAATCGATATGATTATAAATAAACTAATAAATCATTATATCGGGATGGGTGAAACTCCTATTAGAGCAGCTATATACACTAGAGTCTCTACAGAGGATCAAGCTAAGGAAGGTTTCTCTTTGGATGCACAACTTGAAAAGCTAAGATCTTATTGCAAAGCTAGAGACTGGATCATCGCTAAAGAATATGTGGATGATGGTTACTCTGGTAGAACAACTAGGAGACCCGCATATACTAAGATGATGCAAGAAATGGATCAATGGGATGTATTATTGGTTGTTAAGATGGATCGTATACACCGTAACTCTAAGAATTTCATGGTGATGATGGAAGAACTAAAGAAGCATGGCAAAGAGTTTGTTTCGATGACGGAGTCCTTGGATACTTCGACAGCTATGGGTAGATTTGTTATGGATATTATACAAAGGATAGCGCAACTGGAATCCGAACAGATTGGTGAGAGAGTCTATATTGGCATGGAGCAGAAAGCACGCACTAATGGTGGTCCCCTAGGTTTCAACATACCCTATGGGTATAATTATGTTGATGGAAAACTGGTGATTAATGATCAGGAGGAGAAACACGTTAGAGAAATATTTGATATGTACCTGAAGGGTTACAGTATGCAGAAGATTGCTGATATATTAAACTCCCGTGGTATTCCAACTAAACAGCATAAAACTTGGGCTGCTCAAACTATATCTAAAATACTTAAAAATCCCTTGTACTGTG
>CAZCPZ010000148.1:0-4682 GCA_964499875.1 uncultured Thermoplasmatales archaeon
AATTCCTTAACATATTGTTTCGTGTTGAAACTCTATGATAGGGTTACATAACACTAAAATAATAGGAGTATAATGACTTCCCCTTGAGGGCTAGCTTATGTATCTCACTAGTGAGGAAGAAAAAATCCTTGAAGGAGAATATGGCGAAGTAATGGAACGCATGTTTCGTTTACTAGTTAGACTAGGAGACATCTACAAGGCAGAGAAGATGATACCTGTTGGCTCAGTTCAAGTAGCTGGTGTAAGCTATAAATCCATAGCTGACCCAGGACTTGAATTCCTAGAAGACTTAGCATCAAAGGGTGCAAAAGTTAAGGTACTAACCTTCCTAAACCCTGCTGGTATGGACTTGGAGAACTGGGAGAAACTAGGTTTCCCCAAGGATTTCGCAGAGAAACAACTAAGGATAATGAAAGCCTTTAGAGAAATGGGTATAATTATAACCTCAACCTGCACCCCATACCTAGCAGGTAACCTACCAAGGTTTAGAGAACACATAGCATGGTCTGAATCCTCAGCAGTATCCTTTGCTAACTCAGTTATAGGAGCTAGAACCAATAGAGAAGGAGGGCCATCAGCATTAGCAGCAGCTATCTGCGGTAAAACACCATACTATGGACTACATTTATGGGAGAATAGACAACCAACAGTGAAAATCAACGTAGATGCTAAACTAGAAACAATCTCAGACTATGGAGCACTAGGATACTACATCGGTAAACAGGTAAAGAATAAGATACCCTACTTCACAGGTATAAAAGATGCCAATGCAGATCAACTAAAAGCTCTTGGAGCAGCAATGGCAGCCTCAGGAGCAGTAGCATTATATCACGTAGAGAATCTTACACCCGAGGCAGATCTCGTAGCAAAAGAAAACCTTGAAACCATCACTGTCACCCAAAAAGAAATTGAGGAAACCTATGATACCCTTACAACTGGTGAAGAACCAGATATAGTTATACTAGGATGCCCACATGCATCTCTAAGAGAGATCTCAACACTTGCAGCTAAACTAGAGGGAAAAAGACTTAGGAAACCAGTTTGGATTTGCACTTCTAGAATGATGAAGGAAGCAGCAGACCGAATGGGTTTCACAGAGATCATAGAGAAAGCAGGTGGATACATAGTTGCAGATACATGCATGGTTGTATCACCAATAGAGAAAATGGGTTACAATACAACAGGTGTAAACTCTGGTAAAGCCGCTAACTACCTACCAGGTTTCTGTAAACAAAAAGTTGTCTTTGCAAATATTGATAAACTCTTGGAGGAGGTCTCATGAAAGGGAGAATGATATCCCCTGGAAAAGCAGAGGGTGAAGCATTAGTATCAAATGAACCAATAGGATTCTATGGTGGAATAGATATCAAAACAGGTATAGTTATAGAGAAAGGTCACCCCTTAGAGGGAGAATGTGTTAAAGATAAAATCCTTGTCTTCCCATGTGGTAAAGGATCAACAGTGGGATCATATGTTATATATGGGCTTAAAAAGAATAACGTAGCACCAGCTGCTATTGTTAACAAGGAAACAGAAACCATAGTAGCTACAGGAGTTATACTAGCAGGTATACCATGTGTAGATCAAATAGATATAGAGAAAATAAAGATGGGAGATAGAGTTTTAGTAGATGCTGATAACGCAGAGGTTACAGTTGTCTCCAAAAACTAAGGAAAGGTATGTGTACTCTCTCAAAGAACAACTGCAAGTTAGTCTTAGGCATAGCAACCGGTAATGGATCAGACCATACGCTTTCAAGTCCATCAGATAGGTCACCGTCACCATTGGGGTCATCCTTTGCTTTAACCTTCACACTATACGTACCTCTCGTTACCCATACATGTGATGCTGTAACTATCTGCCCAGAACTATAAGGTCCAATCCAACCACTAGTTGTTCCGTCATCCCAATCAAACATATAGTATAGTTGATGCCCATTGGGATCAGTAGTATAAGTACTATATGTATATGAGATACCAGGTCTACCTACCGTTGGACCAGAAGGTGTAGAAGGTTTATTTGGTGGAGAATTACTAGATATAACCACTGTTTTTGGAGTAGAGAAATCACTCTGTGCACCATTCTCATCCTCTGCTTTAACTTGTACATGATATGTACCTGGTAGAAGCCAAGTATGCTCCACACTAATCATTGAACCAGAAGAGTAATATGGTGTCCACTCATCAATGGTTCCATCTCCATTCCAATCCCAACCAAATCTTATGAGGTCTCCATCAGGGTCAGTGCTACTGGTAGTATAAACATAGGTTTCACCTGGTATACCATAGGATGGACCAGAAGGTGTAGAAGGCGTAGACGGTGGGTTATTCGCTCCCGTTATAATTACTTGCTTAGGTGGTGAGAAACCACTCTGTGCTCCATGAGTATCCTCTGCTTTAACTCTTAAATAATACACTCCTGGGTAATGGAATCTTATGTTAATAGTATGTATTGCTCCAGATGGATAATAATTGGTAGACCAGTAATCTACGATTCCATCACTATCGACATCCCATCCATAACGTATCATATCACCATCTGGGTCGACTGCACTGGTTGAGTATGTTAACCACTCATCTGTCTCCCCAGTTGATGGTCCACTAGGAGTGCTTGGTGTACTTGGTGGGTGATTAACAGGTGTCTCACTTGTTATGACAAAAGCCATGTCTGCAGCACTAGTGAAATCTGGTGGTATAGAGAGTTCATGCCACTCAAGCTCACCCCATGTTCTCCAAACAGCTCCATTATTCCAGTGATTCAAAGAGGTTTTCCAACCCCACCTAGGCTGATTGAAGGGTTGAAGTTCTACAACCGCTGATATACTCAGCCAGTATACCATTCCTTCCTCTTGTATAAATGGATCCGGTATATCCTCGATGTTATACTGCCAGTAATAGATATGATTATCTGGTAGGTAGCAGTCTACAGTTGGGTCATACCATCCCTGTAAACCCTCATATGGTCCCCTCATCGTCCATTCATCTGGGTAGATTACTCTCTCCCATAGTATCTCACCCGGTTGACCAAGGAGATCAGGTGATACATGGTCATCAGAGTATATTGTTACAACAAATGCTATTATCCTACCAATGTTATCATCTAACCAGGAACCCCAGAAGTGTATATCTGTTATTGGTCCAGTCTCAGTGCAAAGCCAGTCATCAGCAACACAGATCTGAGGGGGTGCTCCTTCTACGTAGGTTGCATCTATATCCCATCCATATGGATCCGGTAGTTGAGGGTAATGCATCTTATAGTCATCACCAGGGATCCAGTCTGCTAGAGTCTGTATTCCTGGTACTAGTAGTATTGTACAGATTAAGAAACATATGATTTTATTCATTTATTCCCCCTTCTACAATTTTTTGTGAAAAATTAAATGTCATAGTAGAATTTAAAATTTTCTTTAGAATATATGATAAAATAGAGATGAGAAAAAGTTTATTTTGGTTAAAAAATGTGGAAACAACCGCGGTTTATGTAGTATAAACGGTTTACTCATCGTTATCTTCAGCCACTCCCAATCTGATTCTTCTCCATCCGGATCCTTGGCTTTAACCTTGATTATAAAGTATCCCTTTTCTCTCCATGTATGATTAACTTTGACTTCTTCTCCAGAAGGATACGGTCCTATCCAACCTGTAGATGTGTTGTCACCCCAATCAATGTAGTAATACACATCGTCACCATCGGGATCTACTGTGGTAACAGTGAACTCTTGTTTTTCTCTAACCTTTCCACTCGTTGGACCCGTTATAGTTGGTTTCTCTGGTGGATCATTAGGTAGTCTCTCTAGATTAGTTACCCTAATATTTATTCTCAGATTCCCATTCCCAAGCCATTCAACAGATAGATTGAAATCTAATTCATGTACATCTCTCTTCCCGCAGGATTTAATTATATTCTCATGATATGATACACCGTTTCCTCCTCCAACTACTACTTCCCTTCCTCCATCATAGAAAGCTGTTGGTAGATAGTAAAGGTTGTATTGATTCATTCTCTTATTTGCATCTCTACATTTATCCACAACTAATTCAACATAATAGAAGGGATATTCTCCTTTCTCAAATACTATCTCAAGCTCCCTGGCCATCTTTGGACAAGCTGGGCACCAAGAAGCTGTTCCTACTTCACAAAATACTGTGTGAGTAAATTCTTCATTAACAGTGTTCGAGCTGCTCTCTCCTGGTCTTGCAGCTGCAGCTGCATCCACATAATGAGCTTTAAAAGGCCTTTTATCCGGTGGAACAGCATAGTTTACATGTTCCTCTGGATTAAACATAGCAGCCATAACAATTACGTTATCCCTATCTACGTCTCCACTCCACGTGATAGACTTTTCAAATGTCTCGAGATATCTTATAGATACCTGTGAATCATATGCAAAGTTAAGTAAGGCATATTTATATGGTTGGTTGTTCTCCATCTTCCATCTAGATTCAATCTCTACGATATATATTCTGAGACGTCCTTCATACTCTGTTCCAACTATACTTGCTTCCCCATTTTCTATGGTAACATTTTTACCTATTACTGTTAAACTCGTTGGTATCATTAGTAACATGGTTAAAACCCATATGCATAGTGTCTTCCTATTCATATTCTCTTTCTACCCCCTTGTCTCCTAAATGCGTTTATCAAGTTTAATAACTTCTAGAATATTTAAATTTTGTTAATAA
>CAZCPZ010000149.1:0-4669 GCA_964499875.1 uncultured Thermoplasmatales archaeon
ATAATATCCTTCTGCATCCCATCCACCAAAGAGATGAGATCCTCCATCCCTTTTTTAAATCAACTCTCAGTTGATGGGGTGCCTTTATACATAATATTTAAAAATACACATCTGATTTATTATCTCAGGTAAGGGGGTCTACATGAGAAATAGTAGTAGGTTGCTTCTATTTACTAGTTTTCTAGTTGTTTTCCTGATACTTACGACTCCTAGTATCAATGCCGTTGAGTATAATGTTACTGAGAAGGTGAATAAAGAGTTTTATTTGCATAAAGTTAAAGATTTCTTGCCTAGTGGTTTAATCAACATTATAGCTCTTATTGAGATGGCTTTAGCTGTTATTCTAGCGGATGTTTCCGTGTTTATATATGTGATACTATGGTTTAAATTCATTCTACCATATATGCATGAATACCCACTATTAGTGGAGTATCTATTCCTCTTCGGAGGTTTTATACCATTAGGAATCATCTATGGTTTCTGTAAAATTATTCAGCATCAACTAGGATGGAGTGATGAATTTACAAGACGAGTGGCTTCCTTCCTTCTGCGTATTGCAGGCATCATAGGTATAAGCATTTGTATCATCCTATATATCCTCATTGTACACACCAACCTGTTAGAACATAATCTCAAATCTATATCTCCAAGATCACTCTATCTAGGGATATATTCTAGAAATTGTTCTTAATAGATAAAATTGTTCAAGCTTCCTCAACCCTCGTTGTTCTATATCAATCATTTTTACAGAAAAAATTTAATATAATACAGATATATTTAGATAATCCGGGGAGATCAATAATGGGTACTATATGGAGGGTAACACCTGTTTTTATGATTATAAACATAATGCTGTTTTCCATTGCCTCTCCAGCACCTGTAACAGGTTTTTCTTCTAAAGAAGATCAAGGTGATGTAGAATACTATGCTGTTATTGCAGCTTGTTCCAAGTATAATGATTCAAAGCATAATATTCCAAGACCTCCATTTAAACCCATGCCAGAGTCATCGTTGAAGAAGTTATATGATTCTCTACTTGAATCTGATAACTGGAAGAAGGAAAACATTATACTATTGTTAAATGAGAATGCTACTAAGGAGAATATTCTTAATGCTTTAGATGAGATGAGTAAACGTGTTGATGAGAATGATATCTTTCTATTCTCTTGGAATGGTCATGGTATCCCAGTCTATGATGTAGATGGTGATGAGAGGAGGTATAACCCCAATGATTACTATGATGAGGCTATATGTCCATATGATACAGATGTAGTGAATGGTACACTGGTTAATATTATAACTGATGATGAATTAGGTTACTATTTCTCTAAGATAAAAGCTGGTGGTATGTGCCTAATATTTGATAATTGTTTTAGTGGCGGCATGGTTTCTAGGGATAAAACTGTGTTGGATATGAATATACCTATTTATGGTAGCCTAGATGTAGAGGGTGATAATAGAGTTGTTTTGATGTCAACACTTCCTAATTCCATAGCATATGGTGGCTTCCGTGAGCCTTTCTTCACTGCCTCACTATCTAAGGCTTTTAGTGATGTTAAAGCTGATAAAAATAAGGATGGCTTTATATCTGCTGAGGAAGCATTTAGAGAAGCTAGGTTGATATATATATTTAAATCACTCGTAAAGGTGCCTACTTTCTGGGCAAAATGTTTTTTATGGATCAGTGCTTTTTTATCTGTTATAACAGGTAAAGCCCCGCCTCCACTCGACATCGAATTTATCAAAAAATTCCTCTATGAGAATTATCCTCTACTCTATGCTTTCCTTTCTGCTACGACACTTGTAATACTCATAACCATCTGGTATGAAGTACTCACTATATCTTTCACTTCTCATCCATACTTGAATTGGGCTAACATGGTGGATAACTTCCCTGGAGAGTTACCATTAGTTAAACTACATTAAAACACTGAAAAAAAGAAAGGGACTTAGTTTTCCATTTTTATATACTCTCTAATATTAGGAGGTGGAAGACTCCCTCAGGGTTTATACTATCTATCTTAGAAACTCCTTAAGGTCTAAAAACTTCTTGTTACGGAAATCTTTTAGAACCCAACTTAACATACCAATGTTTAAGGAGGATACCTAGAATGGTTAAGATCACATTAGATGAGGAGAGTATAGATGCCATAGTTGAGTATATTAAAACCCATAGAAGAGAGGTTAGAGAAATATTGAAGATAATAGGAGAAGAAGCTTTATCGGTTCTAAGAGAGAAGGATATACTTAGAGATGGGGCTAGACTATATAGGGATATACAGGAAGCCATCAACTATACCTATATCGAGGAGGATAAAAAATAGTGGTTTTATCTCACCTTAATAACTTGTTTCTCAGATTCCGCTTTATTTAATGCATAATCCCATACTTCCACCCAGTATTCTATGGTTTCCCCGCTCTCAAAGACACCTAACTCATAACCATAAACCGGTTTATTGGAATAGTTTCTCAGTGGATCCTCGGGGTGTCTACTCTGCTCAGGTTTATCAGCGTATCTCTCCATCTCCATACAATTTATTGTGGAGTTAATCTTCCAGTGTAATAAAACCTTTTTAATAGGGTAAGGTGCAGTAGTTGATACATTGGTATATACTATGATTAAACTATTATTATCTGGTTCAACTGGTGTATGATACACCTCGTTGATCCTTGGTTTCCACCTCTTATCTGTATCATTAACAACTATAGGTATAAGCATACTATTCTTCTCACCATTCATATCCACTGCTGTAATATTTATCATGTGTACACCAGGTTTAAGATCCTCTATACTTAGGTTGATTAACCAGTTCATCTCTCTTGTCTCTACTATTTCATCTCCTAGTGTTACTGTTACACTACTTATATTAGAGGAATCCCATGCTCTCCCTTTCACCATGATTTGCTCTCCATTAGTTGTTATAGTATATGGAGTTGGTGTATCCACCTCTATACTAGGCGGTGTTTCATCGATTAATACAATCACTTTTTCATCCTCTAACTCCCTTAGAGTTGCTTTAATCTTATACTCCCCAGTTTTTAGATTAGTTGTATCCCATTCATAACTCCATTCCCCAGCAGGTATTGTAATGGTTTCATTATTTATCATTAATGTAGCTGTATCTGAGGATACCCCCTTTATTATTATCTTATCTCCAATGTTGAAGATTGGTTGAGGGAAGAGAGGATTAGTTGGTTCATTTATCTTTATGAAATCCTTTGTTTTCTCTCCCATAATTTTAATGGAGATATCTAGAATTATGTTTGTATTATGAAGTGGATTGTGGAGTATTAGATAGCATTCATCTCCTCCATTGAATTGTATCTCCCCCCATGAGTTTATGCCATGTTTAATGTACTCAAATTTCCTCCCTGTTTTAAACCTATTGAGATTCTCTTTATCCACTATGAAGTATTCTATTAACCCATTATACTTTCTTTTACCTATTAACCCTGTTTTTATATTTCTCTGTAACTGATAACCTGTTGAGTTATAGGTTACAAGATAGTTGTATCTACCAGTTGAAGGGGAACCACTGGGTTTACATTTAATTGGTGGATCACTGAGATCCGGTATAATTATGTTAAGAGTTGTATTCCTAGGTGTTTTAAGTGTTCTAAAGGTTAGATACCTTGGTATAGGCCAACTTGAGTCTTCTACTATAAATATGTAACCATGTTGTTTACCAAGGTATAACTCTGTTTCACCATTAACACTAGTATAATTCCACGTCGTTACTATAGGTGCATTTATACTATCTGGTAATTCATCTATCAGCTTCATTACACTCTCATTTACTTTGGATAGAATCCTATTTCTCAGTATGCTAGGTAGTGTATTAATTATGTTTGTTATCAACTCCATGGCTTTATTCTTATACCATGTAGTATCTAGTATACCCTTCACTAAGACTATTATTCTTGCTCCATCATATGGTTTTAGATAGAGATCAAGAACTCTAATCTTAACATTTATCCTATCATAGCTTGGTATATACTCTTTTGTTACATCAAATATAATGCTATCTCCACGCCAACTACAAACCGCTGACATGTGTTTACCCCATTCCTCAGTGTATACAAGTGGTATATCAACAGTTCCACCGCTGTCGCTCCACCAGTTGTCATTCTGATGCCAACCATTATCATAGAATGCTCTCCATACGTGATCCTCCCCTATATTGCATACTCCTATTGTCGGTACTAGTACTGTTCTCAATGCGGCAACCGCTAGTCTCTGTATCTCACCGCACCAACCATTATGTTCATGAGCAATTATATTAGGCTGATTAGGTCTATCACCAGTTGCTTGGAAGGGAAGTGTTTTTCCAATCCAGTAACTTACTGCCTCGATAGCTGTTGGATGCTCTTTTATGCATTCTCTCCATACTCTATTTGGAGGCTGTCTATATGATTTCTCATCCCATAAGAATGGTATATCTCTAATCTTTTCTTTCAATAGTGGATATCCAATATCATTATGATAGAATAGATATGATCTCCAAGATGAATTGTATATCTTCTCCGCTGATTCTCCTAATAACTTTGGATGAACTATATACCAATAATATGTCTCTGATGGCAATATCCTCGTCTCTATAGATTTATTTGCTAAAATATTATATTTTATTGTTGAACCATAGTTTCCATCATGATTATCAAAATCTAT
>CAZCPZ010000150.1:0-4634 GCA_964499875.1 uncultured Thermoplasmatales archaeon
AAAAACTCTAGCCATAGCATTATAACCTACAATGAGTTCTCCAAGAATAAACTAGGTATATACCTAGAGGATCACTCAGAGGACAATCAAATCATCGCTAATAACTTCCTTGGTAACAATAGAGATGCTAGGTTCTATGAATGTAAAACCAATACATGGATTCAAAACTATTGGAATAAACCTAGGTTTCTACCAAAACTAATACTAGGTAGAATAAAACCCTTGATACCATGGATCAACATTGATCCCCTACCAGCAAGAACACCTTGGTCAATATAGATCTTTTTATTTCCTCTCAAGTTTCTTAACTACTCGACTAATTAACTTATCTGTTACACCAAGATAATTCTCAGGTTTCAAAGCCTCCTCAACTTCTTCCTCACTCAATAAACCCTTATGTTCCCTTAAGAATACCTCCTTAAGTGTCTTACCCTCCTCTACTGCTTTCAAGGAAACTCTACGCATGAGTTCATGAGCCTCATTCCTACCCATACCTTTCTCAACCAGTTTCATCATCAAAGCCTCAGCCATAGGTAAACCCTTAGAGAGCTCTAGATTCTTCTTCATACGCTCTGGATATACCTTGAGGTTCTTGAAAACCTTATTAGTCTGGTAGATAACCCAGTCTGTTAATATCAATACATGTGGTAGTATGAATCGCTCACTGGAACTATTACATAAATCTCGTTCATGCCACTGTATAGAGTTCTCAAAAGTTGGTATAACAAAACCTCTAATTATCCTTGCTAAACCACATATCTGTTCACAAGTAACAGGGTTACGTTTATGAGGCATAGTAGATGAACCAACCTGTTTCTTTGCCTCGAAAGCCTCTGCAACCTCACCAATCTCATCTCTCTGTAGATTCCTAATCTCTGTGGCGAACTTCTCCATGCTAGTAGCTATATTAGCTAATACACTAATCAACTCATTGTACCTATCTCTACAAACAATCTGAGTAGCAACATCTTCCATGCCAAGTCTAAGCTCCCTCAGCATCTCCTCTTGTATACGAAGTGCGTGTTTACCCAAGGCAGCACCAGTACCAACAGCACCAGAGAGTTTACCAACCAATACTCTACTCTTACACTCAAAAAGCCTCTCTAAATGGCGTTCTACCTCCATAGCGTAACCAGCCATCTTTAAACCAAAAGTAATAGGGATAGTATGTTGACCATGAGTACGACCAACCATCACAGTCTTCCTATACTTCTTAGCTAAACCCACTAAGGTATCTCTTAACTCCCTTAGCCCCTGCTGTATATACTTTGTAGCCTCCATAAACTGCAGAGCATTAGCAGTATCAACAATATCATAACTAGTAGCACCTAGATGTATATACTTAGATGCTTCCTCACTACAAACCTCAGCAAGAGCCTTGGTAACAGCCATTATATCATGTTTAATCTCAGATTCAATCTCCTTAACCCTACTAACCTTAACATACCTAATGGAGGCTTTCTTAGATATCTCCTCAGCTACCTCCATAGGTATATTACCAACCCTAGCATGAGCCCTAGCAAGTGCTGCCTCAACATCCAATAGATACTGTAACCTTTTTTCTTCTCCAAAAATCTCTTTTAACTCCTTTCTACCATAACGATAATCAAGTGGGCAAACTGGATCCATAGGTAAAATGGAATAATAGGTTGGTTTATAAATCCTTTATCTCCATGATAGAAGCATTCTTCTCGCATACAAAGATACGTGGGCTGTATCCAACTCCAAGTATAATAGGTCCATATATCAAACCTAAGCCTGTAGGAGTAACCATGGATAGTAAACCAGTGTATCCAGCTACAAATATGGAGCTAAACCCTGCTATAACTGTATGTGTAGATAAGTTACTCAATGGAATGATAACTACATAGAATAATCCACTCAACAGGAAAAACATTGGTATAGGAGGATATAGTGGTTTACCAGTTATAGGTATGATACCTAATCCAATTCCTACTCCTACACCTATGATCATGATTATAGAATTAAAATAAACATCGATACCAGGAATCTCTTGTAGTTGAGAATCTATACTAAATCTCTTAAATCTCTTTTCCATATGTCTCTCTATAACCCGCTCACTTATCTTGCTTCTAATACGATCTATTAATCTCCCTAGAAAACTAGACTGTAACTCATCTATCCTATTAGTCTTCGCTGTTTTTGACTCAATAAATAGAGGATATGCGTTTACACATGTATTAGATAATAATATTAAGAGGAGTATAGATACTAGGAATCTCCTTCTCATTCTCCGACTCCCCCCATTCTTCTCTCAATTTTATTTAATCAAATTTAATCTTATAAATGTTTCTTAATCTTATATATAAACTTGGGTTCTCTCTCATCGACGTATCTAACTAATGTTCTCTCCCCCTATTAGTTTGACCAATTTATATTCAGACTGTTTCACATTCAAACCCTGTATTTATCCTCCAACTTACAGCGTTTAACCCTTTGAATTGATAAAACTCTCAACCGTAGGCTATTTTAAAGGCTATTACTGAAAGTATATTTTCAGTTAGTTTTTAAATCATCATTGGAATCCTGAAACCACTAAAAGATATGTGAATCACGTTTTTGTATTTTTAGATTTCTTAATCACAGAATCCACAAGGTTAATTGCTCTCCTAGTTTCAAGTACATCATGAACCCTAACTATATCAGCACCATTCATAACAGCTATACAAGCAGCAGCGAGACTTCCCTCTAAACGATCATTAACTGGTAAAGGTTCATCTTTACCACTGCATACATTACCAATAAAAGTTTTTCTAGAGGCACCAACTAGTATAGGGAAACCTAGTTTCTTCAACCTAGGTAACTTCCTTAGTATAGTACAGTTATCCTCTACTCCCTTCCCTGTTCTCTTACCAAACCCAATGCCAGGGTCAACAATAATATTCTCCCTTGGGATACCTTGGTTCATTGCAAACCTACTACGCTCCTCTAGGAAACTCGTTATCTCACTCATAACATCATCATAGTATGGGTTTATCTGCATATCCCTGGGTGTCCCCTTCATATGCATCAAGCAAACAGTGGCATCATACTCTTTAACTACCTCCACCATTCTTTTATCTCCACGTAGAGCAGTGATATCATTAACCATGTTAACACCTAGTTTAAGTATCTCCTCAGCAACCTTAGACTTATATGTATCAATGGATAAGGGGATGGAGATCTCGTTGATGAGTTGTTCTACAACTGGTTTAACTCTCCTTAGTTCTTCCTCTACAGAGATAGGTTCTGCACCAGGTCTACTTGATTCACCACCTATATCAATAATATCTGCTCCCTCCTTCTCCATCCTCTTAGCATGCTCCACAGCTTTATCTATAGAATAATATAATCCTCCATCTGAGAAGGAATCCGGAGTAACATTTAGTATACCCATAACAATTGTTCTCTCATCTAAGTTAAAATCTTTGTTCCCTATCCGTAGTATCCTCATAGTTCTCCCTCAAGAACTCTTTCTAATTCCAAGCTAATCTCTTGTAACCTAGAGTATTGTCTTCTAAGTTTAACAATAGCTTCTCTAATCTGCTTTATAGTACCAATAACCATGATATCAACGTTTCTCCTCTCTCCAAAATATATATCCCTTGGAAGCGCGGCATCTCCACCACAAGACAGCATTTCTTGTTTAATGATTATAGCATCTACTGAATCAACACCATGAAGCCTTATCATCCTACACACTGCCTTTGGAGCCATAATAGGTATACTATCCTCATCACAACCTACACCCTCTAACTCCTTAGATGCCTCCTCAAGAGTTGAGGTCTTTATAACCCTAGGGTTATACTTCATTCCCTATTCACCTGTAATGCTTCTCTAGCCTCAGCAACAGTATACAGAGAACCAGTTACACAAACCAAATCCCTATCATCTGCTAACTCTAAAGATAGAGACACTGCTTCTCTTACACTAGTAGTTATATAAGATTCCTTATTCATTATTGTTGCTAGAACCTCTACTGGTAAAGCTCGTTCAATACTAGGTTGAGTAAAGATGAAGGTATCAACAATAGGTGATAATACTCTTAGCATCTCCACATAGTTTTTATCCCTAAGTACACCAAAAACCATTATCAGCTTACTAAAATCAAACTCCTCCAATGTTTCTCTTAACACTCTGCAGCCATCTATATTATGTGCTCCATCTAAAACCACCAATGGATTCCTAGAGACAACCTCCATTCTACCAGGATTCCTAGTACTCAAAACACCTCTAAGAATACTCTTTTTTGAAACCATTAGTTCATCTTGTTCCTCTAGAGAGGCTAAAGCCAGGGCAATATTAACACCTTGGAAACCACCTACTAGGTATGTTTCCACTATATACTCATCTCTTAGTTTTATATGGAATCTCTGCGTTTCTCCTCCTCTAAACCTCTTGATGCCTCTATTATCTATACTTGTTAATGGAGATTGTTTCTCATAAGCAACCTTTTCTATGACCTCTATTGCTTCTCCAGTAGCAGCAGTTATAACTGGTATACTTGGTTTGATTATACCAGCTTTCTCAAAAGCAATCTCCTTGATACTACTACCAAGAAACCTCTCGTGATCCAAGGAGATATTTGTTATAATTGATACTATAGGGTTAACAACATTAGTGGCATCAAACCT
>CAZCPZ010000151.1:0-4612 GCA_964499875.1 uncultured Thermoplasmatales archaeon
ATCTGAGCAGGTATCTATAGGAGATTCAACCGAGTATTGGGCTTTATTATTCGCTGTAGGTGTATATAAGAATCACCCGGAGCAGGATAGACCAACTATGCTGGTAGCAGTTGAAAATCTCTATAACACTCTTTTATCCTCAGAGGAGTGGAGTATCCCGCATATACATAAGGTTAAAGGAGTAGAGGGAACAGGGAAAAGACTTATACAGGGGTTCCTATGGTTGTATCAAAACGTTGATGAGAATGATCTTGTATTAATCTATCTAACCACACATGGTAGCCCGATCTTTGATTTAAATGGTCACCCCTTGGACCTCCCACCATTGGATGAGGAAGATGGTGTCGATGAAGCACTTATAATGTATGATGGTTTTGATAATCCATTAGCAATTATATGGGATGATCTATTGAATTTGTTGATAAGCCTAATTAGGTGTAAGGGTGTATGCGTGATTGTTGATAGTTGTTTCAGCGGTGGATTCAATGATTATCCTCTTTTGAGAGAAGTTTACTCCATTGAGTATTTCAATAATGGGTTAATTGAGGAGTTAGGTGGACAGAGGAGAGTTGTTTTGATGTCTTCTGAGGAGCATAGTGTTTCATATGGATCTGTGTTCTCAAATTACTTGGTTGAAGCTTTAAATGGAGAAGGTGATCTTAATGGGAATAGAGATGGTGTAAACTCTGCAGAGGAGGCATTCTATTACGCTCAGCAGAAAGTTGATTTAATAGGTAGGCAGCATCCAACAATCCTTGATCTCTACCCAGGTGAGTTCCCTGTTACAACTCTAGCTTAGTACTCTTAAACCTGTACAGATTCCAAGTACTTTTACTCCACCTATTGCATCAGGTTCAGAGAACACTGTTAGTGGTGTACTATGGAATCTAATCTTCTTTAAACCCGTTATAACTCCTGTATCCTTGAATATCACTCCTCGATCATGGTAGAATAATATCAATGCTCTACCAGTTACAATATTGTATTCTGAAACCTTTGGTTTCAATATGTATCCCAGTATGAATGTAACACCTACTATGGATTGTGGTTCCTCTGTAATCTGAGGAGACTCTGCAAAGGTTATTCCACTTGCAAGTATAGGTGTGATGATTAGGAATACTATTACCAATGTCTTCTTCATATTCTAACCTCACAACTAATTTTTATAAACAGTGTGTATATTATTGTTTAAATATTTTTTGTGTTATTTGTTATCCTTTTTGAAAATATTATTTAGTCGCTGTCGCCCAGTCTCCTAAGAGCACGGGTAGACTGGGCGGGGAATAAGTATTATTCCCTAATTTAAGCAGCAGGGGAATAATACTCTCCCGCTATCGCGACTATTATCCGATGCCGTGGTTGACCTCCTCTTCATATCTTGACTATCCGTCTGATTGATTAGAGGGGGACTCTAGAGGCATCGGTTTTGTAGCCTTGACCTTGCATCCTCAATCATTGTTTAGTTGTCCTCATGAGGACCTTCGAATCAAGGCTTAATCCTATTTTATGGGTAGAACTAGTTGATATCTTTTTTGGTTCAATGTTTCCTATACATATTGATATTATCTCTTAATCTAATAGCCATCTCTCTAGCTTTATCTGCGAAGTCTTCATCTGAACCAGCATATATTATACTCCTAGATACATTAATGATTATACCCCCGCCCTTGGAGTTAACTCCATATTTAACTGTTTTCTCTACATCTCCACCTTGCGCACCAATACCCGGTATGAGCAGAGGAGTTACTTCTCCAAGTAATTCTCGTAACTCCTTTATTTCCCTTGGATAAGTTGCTCCGATCACTGCTCCACATAAACCCAGTTTACTCCACTCTAGTATCTTCTCAGCTACACGGTAATATAGGGGTTTATCATCAATCTTTAAATCCTGTATATCCTTGGAGGATGGATTGGATGTTTTACATAATATGAAGCAGCATCTCCCAGGGTATTTGAGGAAAGGTTTTATACTATCTAATCCTAGGTATGGGTTTAGTGTTACTGCGTCTCCCTCTAGTATATCATATAATGCTTTAGCATACATACGAGCTGTGTTACCTATGTCACCTCTCTTACCATCTAGTATAACAACTATATCCTTTGGTACATAACTAATTGTTTTCCTAAGTAGTTGATAACCCTTCTCTCCAAGGGCTTCATAGAATGCTAGGTTGAGTTTGTAAGCGCAGACTAAGTCTTTTGTTGAATCAATTATAGATTTGTTGAACTCAAAGTATGGATCCATTGATGATTCAAATAGGAAAACCGGCATCCTTTCCTCATCTATATCTAATCCAATGCATAGTAGTGAATCCCTCTCCTCTATACCTATAGATAGTTTTTCAAGGAAATCCATGTTAAACCCTCTACCATTTTTTCCTCTTTTTAGTTAGGTATTTAACATAAATAGTATTTACCATTAATCCAAGGAAGATGAGGATTATATATGGTGTATGCTCCTGGGGTTTAGGTCACGCTACTCGATCCCTTCCTGTTATTAGGAAGCTATTAGAGGAAGGTGATTTATTAACGGTTATTTCTCATGGGAGAGCGCTGTATTTGATTAGGAGAGAGTTAGGTGATCAAGTAGAGTATATAGATATACCTGATTACCCTGTATTGGTTGCTGAGAATAGAAGATTATTCATGGTTAAAACCCTTCTATCTCCACCATTGTTTATAAGGAATATGTATATAGGGGTGGAGAAGCTAAGGAGGATACTTAGGAGGAAGAAGGCTGATCTCATTGTATCTGATGGGAGGTATGATATGTATAGTAGGGTTATTCCTTCTTTCTTCATCTCCCATCAGATTAGGATAAAGAATCCTTTTAACTTACGCGTTTTAGAGAGGTATAGTGAGTACCTGAATCTTTTTTTATTTAAAAGATTCAAAGGGGTTATAGTACCTGATTACCGTGATAATGGTTTCTCTGGTGATTTATCGCATAACCTTGATAAGATAGAGGAGGATAAACTTCACTATGTTGGTATCCTATCAGATTTTAAGAAGAAGGATCTACCTAAAACCATTGATTACCTAATCTCCATCACTGGTCCAGAGCCACAGAGAAGTCTCTTAGAAGATAAAGTGTTATCACAGATTAGTTACCTCAAGGGAAACATTGTCTTAACATCTGGTAGAACAGAGGATACTGAGGAGCAAGTAGAGGGTAGGATTAAGATATATTCTTATCTCTCTAAGGAGGAGAGAGAGGAATTGTTGAATAAAACAAGGATGGTTATAACTAGGAGTGGATACTCTACTATCATGGATTTAGCTGTTATTGGGCTGAAAGCTCTTATGATTCCCACACCAGGTCAAGTTGAACAAGAGTATTTAGCTTGGTATCATCATAGACTCGGTAACTGTTATAGTGTTGAGCAAGAAAACTTGGATTTAAGGAGAGATGTTGAAGCAGCAGAGGAGACAAAGGGGTTCTCATGTAACAATAGCGTGGAGGAGGCAGTGGAGAAAATCCTAGAGATTCTATACTCGTGAAAAAGGAGAAAACACTTTAAGTCACTAAGAATTGAGGGAGAGGATTTGTATGTGTAGAGAAATGGAAGCCGGGGGAGAATAGGTTGGTAGAGGAAAAGAGAATTCTTCACCACTGGTTATTCTGGCTTCTCCTCGTCACAGGTATAGCTATACTTATACGTTCAATTCCCGCTTATATGAATGCTGCTTGGGGATGCGATTTCGGTATATATTATGGTTTAACTAATATGTTTATTGAGACAAAATCCTTTATAAACCCATATGATGGCTGGGGTGATTCTTATCAATACTTCCCTGTATTGTATACTATAACAGGTTTAGCACACTGGGTTACAGGGTTAAGCACTCTTTCTCTTCTACCAAAGATTGCACCAGTATTCGGAGGATTAACAGCTTTCATACTCTACTTTATAACATATGAGATCTTCAGGGATCGATTTATAGCTCTATTATCCGCAACTCTTCTCTCCGTAGCGACCTTCCATGTTTACCAAACAAGTCATGCTGCTCCTTTAACCATTGGGCATTTCTTCATGATGCTCTCATTATACTTCTTCATAAAGTACAGGTATGATAAGAGAGTTATACTACCCCTGGTTTTATCCACTTCTCTCTTAATACTCTCTCATCATTTTACTACCTATTTCTATCTTATAACTGTAACATTCATGTTGATCAATCCAAGTAGTGATTCTACTCGAAGGAAACACTTGTTATTATATGTATTTTTATCATCCCTAATGGCTTTCTCATACTGGGCTTTTATTGCAACACCTGTATTCCATAGTTTTATACCAAGTAGAGTACCATTACCTCCACATGTTGTTATCATAACATACTATATACTCCTCATAGGTGGATACTTTATACTCCCAGTGATCAAGGGCTTTACAAGGAAAATGTTTATAGTCAAACTACCCTACTTATCTATACTGAGGAAAACAGTCTTGTTTTTCCTGATGATCCTAACTATTACTCTACTCACAACTATATATGGTATACCTGGTGTGTATGTGAAGCCGAATCTACTAGCCATTTCACTTTCTCTACCAATGATTCTACTAGTTAGTCTATCACTAGCTGGGTTTTCTTTACTGGAGGAGGATGGTGT
>CAZCPZ010000152.1:0-4598 GCA_964499875.1 uncultured Thermoplasmatales archaeon
CCGCATCAGTCATAAGTATAATCTTATGGTATCTTGCTTTTTCAATATTAAAATCATCTCCTATACCTGTTCCAATAGCTGTTATCAAAGCTAGTATCTCATTATTCTTAAGTATCTTATCCATCCTGGCTTTCTCAACATTAAGTATCTTACCTCTGAGAGGTAGTATAGCTTGGAATTCTCGGTTTCTACCCTGCTTAGCACTATTATGGACAAATACGCCATTTGCTAGAGCAAAGTTATGAGTACCAGGTACCTCAATATCATATACATCTAGTAGCTGATTAACCTTGATGATTTTCTTCACCCTCCTAGGAACATTATTTATTGTCAACTGTTTATTAAATTGCCCGTTTCTATCTATTAATGTTTGAATAGTCATTAGTTCATCGTCTTCTCTAAGTTCAACTGCCTTCTTATACTGACCATTAGATAACATAAATGGGTGGTCTGGTGTGCAGGTTACTTTATCATTGTTTTCAAAAACTAGTGTTATTACCTCTGTATCCCTCTTTGTTAACCTAGGGTGTTTGATTTCCTCTACACCAATGTTTCCATCTTCTTTTATTGTGTAACAATAGTTTCTCCTACCTAGTTTATATTCCTCCACTAGTTGTTTAAAGGGGATCCTCCTACCCTCTATTAGTAGAATCTCTGTTTCCCCAGTGAAGCATCCACCTGCTGAGTCTCCCTCAACAATGTAGAGTTCTGTTTTACTTGGATCTCTACAGGAGCAATCCGCTAGTTTACCAGGTAGTGTAGTTGTTTCCAGTAGACTCTTTCTTCTCGTTAACTCCCTAGCTTTCCTTGCTGCTTCTCTTGCTCTACTAGCAGTGATTGCTTTCTCTAGTATAACCCTTGCTATACTTGGGTGTTCCTCAAAGTATTCGCTTAGTTTCTCATTTGTTAAACTCTCCACTATTCCTTTAACTTCTGAGTTTCCAAGTTTCGTTTTAGTTTGCCCCTCAAACTGTGGATTCCTTAGTTTAACTGATATAACAGTGGTTATCCCCTCTCTGCAATCCTCACCAGTTAAACTAAAATCTTCTCTATCAAACAACTTATTCTTTCTCCCATAATCATTTAAAACCCTTGTTAGAGCACTTTTAAAACCAGATAGATGTGTTCCTCCTTCATGAGTATTTATGTTATTTGCAAAAGTAAATATGTTCTCTGTATATCCATCTGTATATTGTATAGCTATCTCCACTTCTAAGTCTTCTCTCTCTGCATAGAAGTATATTGGTTCTGGGTGCAACACAGTTTTGTTTCTATTAATGTATTTAACGAATTCCTTGATTCCACCATCGTATCTAAAAACCTCTTTTTTACCTACCCTCTCATCTCTAATCTCTATCTCTAATCCCGCATTTAGGAAGGCTAGTTCTCTAAGACGAGTAGCTATGACATCATATTTTATATCAGTGGTTTCAAAGATCTCTGGATCCGGTAGGAAAGTGATTGTTGTTCCACTTTTTGACGAGTACCCTATCTTCCTTAGAGGTGTTACTGGTACACCTCTTTCAAATCTCTGGAAATACTCTCTACCATTTCTCCTTACTTTAACTTCAAGCCAAGTGGATAAAGCATTTACGCATGATACACCTACACCATGTAATCCTCCAGATACCTTATACACTTGGTTATCGAATTTTCCACCAGCATGGAGAGTAGTCATAACTAGTTCTACACCTGATTTCCCATATTTTTTATGTATTGAAACAGGTATACCTCTACCATCATCGATAACTGTTACAGAACCATCTTTATTCAACACCACTTCTATCCTAGTTGCATACCCCGCTAATGCTTCATCGATAGAATTATCGACAACCTCATATACTAGGTGATGTAACCCTCTTTCATCAGTACTCCCAATGTACATCGCGGGGTTTTTCCTAACAGCAGTTAAACCTTCTAGTACTTGGATGGAGTCTGTATCGTAATCCGTATTTTGTTCCTCCTTATCATCAACCATATCCTCATCACTTCAAAAGCAGTTAACCATTCTTTTGAGATTCACCCCATCTCCATGGAATGAATTCCACGGTTATAGTATAGGATTGAAGCTAATAAATCTTACTATCCAAAACATTGTTTTTCCAACAAATTTATGCAATTAACAATAGTATATATGGAATAAGAATATCATTATAATCGTTGTAAATAGTTTTTATAGTATAAATGTTCTGTATAATGTATCTTACTTCTTTTTAATAGGTGTTTAAGCTATTCTCCTCCTTCTTCCAAAAAACATAGAGGTAGTTTATTTTTTGAAAAACATTAAATTATCTCAACTCATTCCCAGATTGATTCTGGATGGGTATTCTATATACCAAGTCAAAATTGTATCCTACCTTCTTGCAGTGATACAAAGAGAATTAGGTTAGAGTTTAACTGAAATTAAGAGGGTTAAGAGGGATGATAGTCGATGTGGATCTCCATCTTCATCCAACTTGTCATCAAAATAATGATTTACTGAGAACACTAGCCTTAAACGCTTTACAGAAAGGATTAGATATAGTAGGGTATGGGGATACCCTAATCGATGATTGGATTAAAGAGATTAAACGCTGTCAGAAGATTGATGAGGGAACCTTTGAATTCCAAGGTGTCAGATTTATATTAGCAGGGGAAGTTGAGACGAGTGATGGTGTACATCATCTCCTAATATTTCCATCATACTCTACTTTAGAAGAATTCAAATCCTCTACTCCTTGTTTACCATATAATAGTGAGAATAGTGGTAAAATCAAAGTTGATTTATCTCCAAGTGAATTGGTTGATAAAGCTGTTGATTTAGATATAATGGTTGGTCCCACTCACATTTTTAATCCATGGAGGGGACTCTATGGGTGTTATCACTCGATAGAGGAATGCTATGGAGACGCCTCCTCTAAAATAAGTTTTATAGAACTTGGTTTAAATGCTAACACTGATTATGCTGATAGAATCCAAGAGTTACATAGATTAACTTTTTTAACTAATTCAGATGCCCATAATCCCCACCCTGTTAGACTTGGTAGAGAATTCACTAGATTCAAGGTAGAGGAAGCTACTTTTGAAGGATTACGTAAAGCCTTACTTAGAAGAGGAGTTAATAGATCTATACTCAACGTAGGTTTACCACCAGAAGAGGGTAAATATAATCAATCTGCTTGTTGTTATTGCCACAAACAATACTCTCCAAGAGAAGCTGAGATGTTGAAATGGAGGTGCAGATGCGGTAAACCTATTAAAAAAGGTGTAACTTATCTAGTTGAGGAGAGAGCAACTTTTATTACTCCACAGCATCCTATACATCGTCCACCTTACCTCCCTTTTCTACCACTCGCTGAGATAATAACAAAGGTTTTTAATAAACGCTCTCCTTTCTCTGATTCTGTTCAGAGGATGTGGAGAAAACTAGTATCCAAGTTTGGAGACGAGATTCAGATACTACTTGATACGCCTATTGAGGAATTAGTTAAAACGGCTTCTCCTGCGATTGTAGAGGCTATAGAAGCATTCAGAGAAGCAGATGTTATATTTAAACCAGGTGGAGGAGGAGAATACGGAGAGATAATCATACCAGTGGGAGAAGAAACCTTGAGGTTTTCTCTTAAACCAGAGGAGAAGAGAATCTATTTCAATACTAAATAGAGTTGGGTGTACTATGAATGTAGACTCTATAATCAGAAAGCTTTCATCAACTCCTAGAGAGAACATATTAGATGTTCTAGTTGATGAACTCTACAAGAATTTTAATCACTACAACTGGGTAGGAGTGTATATATTGAAGGATAATCTACTAGTATTATATACTTGGAGAGGTGAAGAAGAAACACCTCACACTAGTATCCCTATTGGTGAAGGTGTATGTGGGTTTGCAGCGGTTAGTGGGGAAACAGAGATTGTACCAGATGTATCCAAAGACGATAGATACTTGTCATGTTTCCAAACTACTAGATCAGAGATTGTTGTTCCAATTAAGAAGGATGATAAAGTTATTGGGGAGATAGATATTGATTCCAATGAACTCGATGCTTTCTCTGAGAAGGATAAAGAGTTATTGGAGAGGGTCGCCTCTAATCCACTTGTTATCTCAGCTGTAGAGGAGTTATTAACCTAGTTATCAATTCATCTCAAAAGGTTTCTTCTTTAGTATCCACAGTGGGGGATCAGCACTCAAGATCCTCTTCATAGCTATGTGGCTTAGAAAGGGTTCGCTCATCATATCCCCTCCCATAGGTAGAGTCTGCAATAGTTATATATTTTATTGTTGGCACCCCATCAATTGAGTGTTGGTTTATAAAGAGATAGTTTATTTCTCCTTGCTGGGTGTTGGATGGGGATGCAGAAGAATAATGTCATTCTTAAAGATAAGAATGAAGGAGAGGTGATTCCTTGTTGTCCTTTTTGTAAGTCAGAGGATGTTATAAAATATGGTTATCAAAAGAATAAAGTTCAAAGATACCGATGTAATACCTGCTATAGGACTTTTAATGAGAGGTATGGTACGTTGTTTTATAAGAAACATTTATCTGATAATCAGATCTTGCAGATGGTATACCTATTTTTAAATAGGGTATCCTATTGATGAGATGCCACCTGATGTT
>CAZCPZ010000153.1:0-4549 GCA_964499875.1 uncultured Thermoplasmatales archaeon
AATATCTCAACAGAGAGAGTTACAGATGAGAGATTCAAACTCCCCAACCCAGAGGTCCTATATGAGGGTAACACTACTGTTATTAGAAATTTTGATAGAATCTCAGATGCTGTTAATAGAGAACCAGAGCAGATCCTTAAATTCTTATTGAATGGTTTAGGAACAGCGGGTGAGAGAGAAGGAGGAAGGGCTATACTTCAAGGTAGAATACCAGCTAAGAATGTTCAAGATAAACTCATGGATTATGTTGATATATATGTTATATGCTCTGAATGCGGGAGACCAGATACGCATCTAGTAAAACAAGGAAGAACTTTACTTGTTAGATGTGATGCATGTGGTGCCTTTAGACCAGTAAAGTCTAGGAAAAGACGAGTGGAGAAACAACCCTCTGTGGTGCTAAAAGAGGGTATGACATATGAGATTACTATCAAAGATATTGGTAAGAAAGGAGACGGTGTTGCCTATCTAGATAAATATGTTATATATGTTCCAGGAGTGGTTAAGGGAACAACTGTTAAGGTGAAGATAGAGAAGATCTCAGGATCAGTGGCTTTCGGTAAAGTAGTTACTTGATTTCTATAAATTATTAATTATAATCATAATTTGTTATTATTTCTACTGTCAGGAAAAATACGAAAAGTATTTAAACAGAGTGATTAATTAGGGCATTGCTGTCAGACAAACGGTGACTTTTATCATCCGAAAGACATCAGAGTTTCACCTAATAGGCATCTCCAGCATACCAGAAGACACCGATCATCTACATATAGAGGGTGAGAAGGAGAGATGGAGAACGAAAGAGTCACTATAAGACTATCACCACGAGATATACACTTCATGGAGTTATTCATAAAACTAGGTGGATACACATCTAGATCAGAGGTCTTAAGGAGAGCGTTTCATGAATTCGTTAATAACCATCTCTCCGAGGTACTTAAAACAGCAGAGGAACTCAAACAGGTTCAGCAAATCTATCAAGAGTTACAAGCTGTGGAACCCTATATGAGGAAGTAGCATTCACCTTGAGGCTTCATTCAGCCCTGGGGAAGGATGGATGGGATGCACTCCCCTTTGGAAGGACGCCTCTCACGGCGTCCTTCAAAACTATTAGTAGGATGAGGAGGATTGAGATGGCGGGTAGTAAGAGTATGAAGGCTTTTGTAGAAACCGCGATAGAGCATCGTAAGGAAGAAGAAAACCGTATTAAGAAGATGCAGCGGGATGACGAGATGTTTGGTATACCAAAGATAACTATAGTTGGTTGCGGTGGAGCAGGTGGGAACACTATTACTAGGTTGAATAAACTTGGTGTGAAGGGAGCTAAAACCATAGCGATCAATACTGATAAGCAAGCATTGGATCTAGTTGAAGCTGATGAGAAACTATTGATTGGTGAGAGGATAACAAGGGGTTTAGGAGCAGGTGGTTTCCCTGAGGTTGCAGAGAGATGCGCTAGGGAGTCGGCAGATGAAATAGAAGAGTTAATTAAGGACTCTGATCTAGTGTTTATTACCGCTGGTATGGGAGGCGGAACGGGGACTGGGACCGCACCGGTTGTTGCAGAGATAGCAAAGAAGCATAATGCTATTGTTACTTGTATGGTTTCAACACCTTTTAATGTAGAGAGAGCTAGGCTTATAAAAGCTGATGAGGGACTTGATAGACTTAGAGTGGTAGCTGATAGCACTGTTGTATTGGATAATAATAAACTCTTAGAGTTTGTACCTGATTTACCGATAAACCAAGCTTTCTCTGTTATGGATCAGATGATAGCGGAGACAGTTAAAGGTTTATCTGAGACGATAACTCTACCATCTCTAATAAACCTGGATTACGCTGATATGAAAGCTATTATGAATCAAGGCGGTTTATCTGTTATGCTCTGGGGTGAAGCAGAGCTTGATGCTGGTGTAGATGCTATTGTTAGAGAAGCAATGAATCATCCTCTACTCAACGTTGATTATAAAGGTGCAACTGGTGCACTTATTCATATAACCGGTGGACCAGATATGAGTCTAAGGTATGTACAGGAGGTTGCTAAGAAGCTAACTGAGGACTTGGATTGCTACTCTAATGTTATACTAGGTGCGAGAGTATTACCAGAGTTTGAGAATAAATGTAGGGTAATGGCTATAATGACTGGTGTTCAGTCACCGAATCTACTTGGACCAAAACCTCATCCATCTATGCAGAGAAACATTACTCCACCTACTCCCAAGTATAATATAGATTTTGTTCAGTAGAGGAAAACCCCTTATTCCCCTTCTTCTCTTTTAAGTTTCTCTCTAATCCACTAGTATTTTTGTGCCATGAATCGTTGGTAACCCCTTTATTGCCTTCTCTAGTTCCTCTAGTTTACCTCCATTTACTACCATCGTTGTAATCCTATTCCTCTGGATTATATCTAAAGCTGGGCCATCTATAATAACATTACCACCAGCTTCTCTCCACTCTACTCCATATAGTTCTATGAGTTCTCTGACGTGTATAACCGGAAGAAGTTTCGCGTCACTATAAACGTTGGGGTCTTTATCATAGACTCCATCAACATTTGTAGCTATAATGAATCTAGATGCTTTTATCTTAGATGCTAACTCTGCTCCTACTTGATCCGTACTATGACCAGGAGTAGTCCCCCCCATCACCACTATTGGTTTAGCTACCTCAACAGCTTCATCGGTGGTTTTAGGTATTATTTTATTTGCAGTATCATTTAACAGGTGGGTGAATAGTTTCGCATTTATCCTTGTTACATCTATCCCTAATTCATCTAGTATTTGCTCTGGTAGAGAGAGCTTTCTACCCAGCTGTATGTATTCCCTCGCTATCCTCCCTCCTCCTATAACTATGTATAGTTTATATTTCTCACTTAGCCTCTCAAGTAAATCAGCTAATTTTACTAATGTATCTAAATTGTTTCCTGATAAAACTATTGATCCACCTAGTGAGATCACGATATTCTCTTTCATATAGAGAAGAGGTAAAACATGTGAGGGATAAATAAGTTAAGATGCTCTTTTTAGGATATTCCTCATGCTACTTCTGGGCCCATCTGAGTTTTATGAGGCGTTGTCTTACTTATCCTAAGTTGGGGTAGAGGAATTGGTGGTGGTAACAGTAGATCCTTTGCTATTCCAACTGCCATTGGGACACAAGCATGCATTATAGCTGTATGTATCCCACCTGCAACTTCATTTGGTAGCTTCCTATTATTATTCCATCCCTCCACTATCTTCTCTGCATTCTCATCTTCAAGTATAAGTGTTCCATCAAGTTTTATAACACCAAGTGGACCATAACTTGTGGTGTACTGGAATTCCACTCGTGCTTGGGTATCTGTTACTCTCTCCATTCTGCTAATATTGCTATTGTGATCAATACGTACATGTTTAGGTCTATTACTTAGATCCATGTAACGCTCTGCTTTAATAGCATTCAACTGAACATTTTTTATAAGCATAGATGATAGTAGTTATCTAGAACTTCTTTTTACATGTTTCGTTTAAATGTTAGGGAATTAGAAAAAGATATTATTTTTATATCATGAGATTTTATTTATAATAAGGTTGCAGGGGGTTAGATCCCACGGTCTTCAGGATTGAAAACAATGATGATTTCATCTATTTTATTTCTATCTATATCTTCTTCAGCATTTCCTTTTACGGACTTAGCAACAAAAAGAAACTTTGAGGATTCAACTATTCCTCATCGGTTACGATGGTTTTCCTTATTCCAGTAAGCTGAGTATTATGAAAGAGAGATTATCTCATATTGAAGAGAAATCTTCTGTTGATTCTATAGAGGATCCTCTTTCTACAGGTGTTTCTTCTACTAGGTGTGTTGGTGGTGATGGTCTCATGGATTCACCTTGGCCTATGAAATGCCATGATCAGAGGCATAGTGGTCGTAGTCCTTATAGTACTAGTAATAATAGTGGTGCTATACTATGGAAGTTTAAGTGTGATTGGGTTGAAGGTGGCATTGTTGCTGATAATGATGGTACTATCTATTTTGGTAGTAGCTGGTACCTCTATGCTCTTTATCCTGATGGTAGTTTGAAACGGCGGTATAAAACTGGTGGTGATGTAACATCTTCACCTGCTATAGGTAGTGATGGTACTGTTTATGTTGGTTCTTACGATGGGTATCTTTATGCTGTTAATAGTGATGGTAGTTTGAAATGGAAGTGTAAGATTGGTTATGGTTCTGAGACTAATCCTCCTATTGGTCCAGATGGAACCATCTATGTGGGTGGTAGCAGGTTATATGCTGTTAATCCGGTTGATGGTAGTTTGAAGTGGGTTTTTGATCTTGGGCCTGGTAGGCATATCCATCAATCTTCTCCGGCTATTTCTAGTGATGGTATTGTTTATGTTGGTGTGGATATTAATGATACTGATGGTGGTGAGGTTGTTGCTGTTGATCCTGATGGTAGTATCTGTTGGCGTTGTTTTATTGCGAATAATTGGGTTGAGTCTTCGCCTTGTATAGGTGAGGGTGGTGTTGTGTATATTGGTTCCTCCTGGATGAATCGTTCTACTGGTGA
>CAZCPZ010000154.1:0-4542 GCA_964499875.1 uncultured Thermoplasmatales archaeon
ATTTATTTCTTTGAAGATGGAATCTATTTCTCCATCATCATCTGTTACAGTTAGTAGTACGGTGTATCTACCAGGATCCATGTATTGGTGAACTGGGTTTTGTTCAGTTGAAATATTACCATCACCGAAATCCCAATACCAAGCAACTATGCTTCCATTATTATAGTCTGTTGATAGATCTATAAACTGGATTGCATCCAGGGTATTTGGATGCAGAGGAGTCCAAGTGAAGTTGGCAGTTGGTGGATGAGTAACCCATGGATGGAGAAGAGGGTAGTTATCTTGATTGTGACCACCGGGTATGATGTATGGTGAATCGATTATAGAGTCATTGTTTCTATCATAAGCTCCTTCTGATGGTTCATTGAAGTCACCCCAGTGGTTTCCACCACTCGGGTAACCATTATCCCAGTTGTTTGGAGATGAATCATATACATGTTCTATTCTATATCCCAGGTAGAGGTTGTTATGATATATTTTATTGTCCCTTGGGGAAGTTGGAATGGAATCTATCCTTATAGAGTAGCCTTGATTCTTAGAAACATTTATTGTAACCCTTGTTATATTAGAGTATTTAATACCATCATATACTCTATATGTAAAAGTATCTATTCCTTGGAAATTTGTTTTTGGTATGTATTCGAAGGAACCATCAGAGTTCAGGGTTACCGTACCATTTCCAGCACCTGCTTCTAGTACTGCTACTAATGGGTTTGGACCATTATCCGGATCAACATCATTACCTAGTACTCCTGGTGCTGGTACGCTTAGAACCATGTTTTGAGTAGTTGGATAAGTATCATTAGCTGTGAGTGGAGGTATATCTATATTCCTATATGTTTTGAAGCAGCCATCTTTATCATTCATTGGAACCCATTCTTCACCACCTTTTGAATACCATAGGTTTCCTCTTCGGTATAGGTCACCTGCATAACCCCATACATAACAATTCCTTGGATCACCAGTTGAGGTGGAGAGGCGAATAGCATATGTCCTCTCTTCCTCAACAACTATATCTGGGAAATCAAAGGATACCCAGGAGAATACAGCGGATACTTCTAGCGGGGAGTGTGATGAGGAGGCTAGTATTACACCGCTTGCGTTTCCCTCTCTAATCTCCAATGTGATATCATCAGATGGAGCACCTACCCTTTTCATATAGATATCCACTTTTGTGAGTAGAGTAGAGTTAGCTAGAAATGTTTGAGCAGCTGATCTACCACTATATATACGGAATTCATAGGTTTGAGTTGATTGTTGTTGATCTACTTCAACTGTTGAAGTATTACTTGGTAAAACCTTTATCTTCACTAGTGCATTATTGGAAATCAAGTTATCGTTATCTCTCACTGTATACGTAAAGCTATCGGTACCATTGAAACCAATATTTGGAGTATAAAGTATGGTACCATTTGGGTTAATGGAAGCTGCTCCATGAGAGGGAGGTGTTACTATACTGATGCTACTCCTATCTACTATTCCATCTAGATCATAATCATTACTTGTAACATCTATGTAAACAGAGTTACTGGTTAGAGTAGATGAGGCATCATCTACTGCAAGAGGGTTATGTCTATATGTTGATTCAACCGTGTTACCTATAATGTTATTATATTTGGAGTCACCATAGATGTAGAATCCATGTTCTATATATGATATGTTGTTGGAGGCTATTCGATTATTATTGGAGTCTCTAATCCTTATACCAGAATTACAGTTTCTATATATGGTATTCGAATGGATGGTATTATTCCAAGATGAGAATACCCCTATTCCATCTCCATTATTAGAGACGTTATTATATGTAACATATGTATCATAGGTTAGCTGAAGATAAACCCCTCTAAGGTTATTATTTCTTATAATGTTCTGGGAAACAATGTTTTTTCTACTGTAATGATCCGAGTAGATACCGTAATCATTGTTTTCTATGGTACAATTCTGTATTTTAGAGTAGAAACTGGATTTGATGTATATACCAGAGTCGCTGTTATTATGTATTGTTACATTGAATATATAGCTTTGTCTTGTGTTATCCATTAGTATACCATGGTAGCTTCCATTGAAGACTGTGAAAGTAGTGAAGTATACGGGTTTAGTTAGTATCGTAACTGTGTTACTTTTCCTCTCACCATCTATAATAGTTGAGTCTCTACTCTCTCCTCTTAAATATAATGATTTATCTACAACTATGTTTTCTTTGTATACTCCATTGTAGACAAATATTATATCTCCATCACTAGCATTATCAATTGCATCCTGTATCCTAGTATAATTCCCTGGTCCACTTCCACCTACGTATAGAGTGGAGCCATTGAAGGATACTCCATTAGCAACTGGTTTTAGAATAGTTTTATACCCACTATTCTCTATCTTTATAACCGGTATCACATTATTAGGGAGTAATAATGGGAGTAGTGTTAATATTATTATAGTGATGGTTGTTAAAAGCTTGTTTTTATATAGAAATATTTTCTTCATAACCATCACAATCCATTATACTGTGAAATTATATTATACGTTAAATTAATTTAAATGTTACTATTTATACTAGTTGAAACAAACTTAAACAAAAATTATTTATTGGAGTATAAAATTAATCTGGTTGAAAGTAGGCTTTAAATATGAAAAGCTGTATACTGGCTTACCTCTTTAATGCTATAGGTTAGGTGTTAGTAGTATGGCTAGAGGTTTATATGCTGCTAGGAAGCTTAAGAGAGATAGACAGGAGCAACGCTGGAGCGATAGGTATTATAAGAAGAGGGTGCTTAGGTTGAAGGAGAAGTCTGATCCACTTGAGGGTAGCCCTCAGGCTAGGGGAATTGTTATTGAGAAGGTTGGTATAGAAGCTAAGCAACCCAATTCTGCTATCAGGAAATGTGTTAAGGTGCAGCTTATTAAGAATGGTCGTCAAGTAACTGCTTTTGCACCCGGTGATAATGCTATTAGTTTTATTGATGAGCATGATGAAGTAATTGTAGAGGGTATAGGTGGACGTATGGGTAGGAGTTATGGTGATATCCCCGGTGTAAGGTATAAGGTTATTAAGGTTAATGATGTTTCTCTACAAGAGATGGTTAAGGGTAAGGTTGAGAAAGCAATGAGGAGGTAAAAAGCTTTGTAAGGGGTAGAAAGGTTATGGCTGAGGAGAATAAAGAGACTAGTAATGTTAGATTCAACTTCTATTTTCCTTCTCTAGCGGAATATGATCCTAGTAGTGTTAAGATAGAGGATAGAGGACTTGCTAGGTATATGAATCTAGATACAAGCTTTGTTTTCCTAGGTGGAATTCATGCTAATAAACAGTTTGCTAAATCTAAGGTTCCTTTGGTTGAACGTCTAATTAATAATATTATGCGCACTGAGAAATATAATGGTAAGAAGGTTAAGGCTTATAAGGTTGTTAGGAAGGCTTTTGATATTATTGAGAGTAGAGAGAAGAAAAACCCCTTGCAGGTTCTTGTTGATGCTATACAGAATGCTGCTCCAAAGGAGGAAACCACTAGGCTTAGATTCGGTGGTATACTAGTACCGAAAGCAGTGGATACTGCTCCGCAGAGGAGACTAGATATCGCTCTTCGTAACATATGCGTAGGGGCAGTAACTGCTTCTCACAAGAATAAGAAACGTATAGAGGTTTGTTTAGCAGAGGAGATTATCAAGGCTTCTAAGAATGATGTAACCTCCTTTGCAGTGGCGAAGAAGAATGAGACAGAGAGAGTAGCTAAATCAGCTAGATAAAGAGGTGTTTGAGAGGGTGAACTATGGGTAGGAAAGAGGATAACATCCGTAAGGCTAAGAATTTGATGACGAAACTAGATCATATCAGGAATATTGGTATCGCAGCGCATATTGATCATGGTAAGACAACGCTCTCTGATAACCTACTAGCTGGCTGCGGTATGATGAGTGAGGAGTTAGCTGGTAAACAACTGGCTTTGGATTATGATGAACAGGAGCAAGCTCGTGGTATAACGATTAACACTGCTTCTGCTTCTATGGTACATGAGTTTGAGGGAGAGGAATACCTGATTAACCTATTGGATACACCTGGACATGTTGACTTCGGTGGAGATGTCACTAGAGCTATGAGAGCAGTTGATGGTTGTATTGTTGTTGTATGCGCCGTAGAAGGTACGATGCCTCAAACAGAGACTGTTATTCGACAAGCCTTGAGAGAGAAGGTTAAACCAGTATTATTTATTAATAAGGTTGATAGGCTTATCAATGAGCTTAGAGTGACACCTGAGGATATGCAGAAGAGGTTTATCAAGATTATAACAAGGTTCAATGAGTTACTCAATAAGATGGCTCCTGAGGAGTTTAAGGGTAAATGGAACGTGAAACCTGAGGATGGTAGTGTTGCTTTTGGCTCCGCATACTATAATTGGGCTATCTCTGTACCTTATATGAAGAAATGTGGTTTGAATTTCAAGGATATCTATGAGTATTGTCAGAATAATGATCAGAAGACTCTTGCTAAGAAATCACCTATCCATGAAGTAATTCTTGATATGGTTGTTGACCACCTACCGTCTCCTA
>CAZCPZ010000155.1:0-3224 GCA_964499875.1 uncultured Thermoplasmatales archaeon
ACTTAGTTTTCTAAGAACACCATGTTTATTCTACTCTAGTTTCTAAAAGATTCTAGGCTTCCAATTTTTTACATATGGTAGATCATACTCATTAGGAGTATAAACACTGTACAGACTGCCATGCTAGCTACAGCAGTTATTGTTCCAAACTTCAGCCATTCTCTATTAGTTATACCATACCCATACCTCTTTGATAAGGATACTGTTACTACATTTGCAGAAGAGCCAATAGGTGTGATATTACCACCCATACCTACACCCATAGCGAGAGTCCACCATAGTAAACTAGAGTTATAATCCATGGAGAGAGAGGATACAACTGGTATAAAAGCAGCTGTTATAGGTATGTTATCTACAAATGATGATGCAATCCCGGATATCCATAGTATCATGATAGCTGTTATTAGTGAGTCAGAGGATATCAAGGATATCCCCCTAGCGAGGTCTTTTAGTACACCTGTTTCCTCTAATCCCCCAACTAGTGAGAATAAAGCTATGAAGAAGACTAGTGTTGGCCACTCAACTGATTTAAAAGCCTCTTTGGGTTCCTCAGCCGAGATGATGAGAGCTATTATACCACCTGCTAATGCAATAAAAGCAGGGGATATACCCGTATATGATTGCGTTACAAATAAAATAATCATACCTATGAGTATATAGAGGTAGTATCTCATCTTCCTTTTATTCCTTATATAGTTGGTTGACTCTATTTTCATTAACTCCTCTGCATTCCTAGGTTTAATTTTTATCCATCTACCATATACTACCCTTGCAAGTATAGTTGATACAATTAATGCACATATAACTGGTGGAAATAGATGGATGATGAAGTCATTAAAAGTGTATTTAGAGGCAAAGGCTATCATTATATTCGGTGGGTCACCAATCATTGTTCCAACGCCACCAACATTTGATAGTATAGCTTCACCGAGCATTATAGGAATAGGGTTTATCCCAAGTAACTCTGCTACTTCAACAGTTATAGGTATAACTAGGAGTATAGTTGTTACATTATCAATAATCATGGAGATGAACGTTGTAGTTAAACTAAGGTATAGGAAGATAAGCCATGGTTCACCTTTAGATAGTTTTATAGCTTCCATCCCAATATATTTGAAGAAACCTGTTTTAGCCATTAAACCAACATAAGTCATCATCCCAAATAGTAGGATGATGACATCCCAATCTACATGCCCTAGTAGATCCTCAAAAGTGAAGAAACCAAATATGTAACCAGTTGATATCATTATAAATAAACCTAGTAGAGCAGCAGCGGTCCTTTCTAATCTACCGCTAAATATCAATATGTAGCTTACTATGAATATTATTGTTGTTATTACCTCCGGTAGATTCGTTTCTTCCACCTCTTTTTAAGAGAACGAACAACTAGTACAGGTATAGGGGAATGAGTACAAACAGCTTCAGTTACATGTCCAATGGAATGCCAAAACAGAATCTTCTTACCGGTCCCTATAATAACTAGATCATTACCATCTGCGTATTCTAGTATCCTCTCTACTGCATCCCCCTCCTCCACAACACCTTTTGTTTCCACATTCATAAAAGACGCTTTCCATTCAACGTTTCTAACTACGCGATTAGCATATTCCTCACTGGTATCCCTCTCTATTACACACAACACTTCAAGCCTAGCTTTCAATACTGATGACAGTAGTATAGCAAAATTCTTAGCAGTCTCAGCTTTCCTAGTTCCACATGTTGCAAACAATATATTCCTTATAGGGTATCTTTCACATTCCTCGGCGAGTGTGAGAACAGGTATATTACTACTCCTTAGAACACCCTTTATAGTTGAACCCATCCTCTGAGGGGAAACAGTAGACCTCCTACTATAAACTCTTAAAGCTATTAAATCCGCATCTCTACGTTTAGCATAATCCACAATCTTCTTAGGTGGAAACCCCTCTAGTATCCTCGTTGTTGCATTATGAATACCCTCCTCCTCAAGAATACGTCTCCCATGCTCAACAGCTTTCTCTGCCCCCTCCTTCATCTCCCTATAGAGTAGGTTTGTTAACTGTACTCCTCTCTCAAAGATATTGATTACACTTATAACATGGAAATCTGCGAAGGGGAACGCCCTAGCTACATATCTTATAACATGATCCTCTAAACCATATCCATCTGTTGGAATAACAATTTTTTTAATCATCCACCTTCCTCATCTACATAGTATGATTTAAGTTTTTCAAAATTTATCTAAAAAACATCTTTCTCAATAAGATCCTAATATACGCTAAGTTTTACTTGAATAAGGGAGAATCCTTTTCTTCTCTACTACTAAAAAATATTTCCACATCTAGGAATCTCTCTATTCTCCTTAAAACTCGATTGAAATAATTTGAATAAGGGTGATCGATAAAAAATTTATACAAATAACTGATTTATACGTGGAGAAAGGGGGTGGTTTATGATGAGAGGAATCTATATCATAGTATCTATCTTGATGTTAACTACGAGTATCCCTGTAGTGGATAGCTGTTATAACCAGTATGTAAAGGTTATAAAACCAAATGGTGGCGAGGTATATACTGGAGCAGGAAACATTATATGGAAGAACTGTGGAGATATCCATTATCCTATATTCAACAGAGTGTTCTGTTATAACACTACTGGTGAATACTGTTATTGCATCGGATGGTTCAACACTGGATTAGGAACCTATTCTCATAGATGGAATACAGAGAAAGTAAGAGATGGTAAATATAAGATTAGAGTTGAACTATGGATAGATACAAACCTTGATGATGAACCAGATCGATGCCTTGCATACGATGACTCAGATAACTGGTTCACCATAGTTAATGGCCCATATCAACCTAAGAAACCAAGTGGTCCAACAAGTGGTAGACCAAATATTGACTACACCTATACTACTTCTACTACTCATCCTCATAATAGGAACATTAGATATATGTTTGATTGGGGTGATGGAACAACTACGGAATGGATTGGACCCTATAAACCAGGGGAAACAGTTTCAGCTACCCATAGTTGGAGTGAAACAGGTGTATATATTGTTAGAGTAAGAGCAATGGATTCAAGGATGAAGATTAGTGAGTGGTCAGATCCACTCGTTGTAACGATATATAATAATCCTCCAAATCCACCTATATTAGATGGTCCAAAAAAAGATAAACCAAATATAGACTATGTGATTAATATCTCTGCTGTTGATCCTGATAATGATGATGTATATTACT
>CAZCPZ010000155.1:3234-4539 GCA_964499875.1 uncultured Thermoplasmatales archaeon
CCCCGTTGATTAATGGTTCCTCTACTGGTAAACCAAATGAGGAATACTATCTCAATGTCTCAGCTACTGACCCAGATGGAGACAAAGTATACTACTATATTGATTGGTATGATGGTACCGATAGCGGTTGGCTTGGACCATATGAGTCTGGTGAAACACAGTGTTTCTCACATGTATTCACAAAGGAGGGATACTATATTATAAAAGTGAAAACCAAGGATATATATGGTTTAGAGAGTGATTGGTCAGAGTTTCAGATACATATCAAAAAGGAGAAGTCACCCATCTTATATCTACTTAACCCACTATGGGGTAACCTATATGGTATCATCCTCCATCTGCTTTTTAAACTAGACACCCTTAACTCATTGAAGATAAGGTAATGACTCGTCGACGTATAAGTAGGAGAATTCAGAGGATAATTGCTAGTAAAAGGATTAAGAAACTCTTCGAGATGGCAGAGGAGAAAGCCTTGGAAGGTGAACTCTACTTCGCTAATAGATACGTAGAGATCGCCCGTAGAATATCAATGAGGACACTCACTAGGATACCAAAGAAGTATAAGATAAGATTCTGTAAACACTGCTACCACTACCTATTACCTGGTGTAACTTGTCGTGTAAGAATTCAGAGAGGTAAAATAGTAACCTACTGCTACAACTGCAAGAAATTCATAAGGAGACCCTTTAAATCATAGGGAGAGTCAAGCGGTATGCTTAAATAAGAATTGTTTCATTACCGATACGCACGCTAAAGAAAAACGGAGTCTTTGGATATATGACAACAGCATATGATGTCCCAGCGAAGGAGTTAATCGATGAAGTTGCAAAGAAACTCAGGGAAAACCCAGCTATTAAGATGCCCGAGGCTAATGTATTCTCAAAAACTAGTGTAGCAAGAGAGAATCCACCTGATAACCCAGATTGGTGGTATACTAGATGCGCCTCTATACTACGGAAGATTTATCTTCATAGTCCCATAGGAGTAGAGGCTTTGAGAGCAGAGTATGGCGGTAAGAAGGATAGAGGCTCTAAACCCTATAGAGCTAGAGGTGGAAGCGGTTCAATTATAAGAAGAGCTCTTCAGCAACTAGAAGCAGCTGGGTTTGTAGCGAAGATTAAAGGTAAAGGTAGAGTTATAACTCCTAAGGGGCAATCCTTCCTTGATAATACTGCATATGAGGTTCTCCAAAAAATAAAGGATAAATACCCTGGACTTGAGAAGTATTGAGGTAATATATGGATGAAGAACTTGAGAAGCTCCGGAGGAAGAAACTGCGGGAATTACAGCAGCAGATAAACCAGT
>CAZCPZ010000156.1:0-4524 GCA_964499875.1 uncultured Thermoplasmatales archaeon
CTATGCTATGATTGCTACTAGGCATATGCATGATTATGGTACAACAAAGGAGCAGTTGGCTCAAGTAGCTGTTAAAAACCATGCAAATGGAGCGAGAAATCCTTATGCACAGTATAGGTTTGAGGTTACAGTTGATAAAGTACTAGCTGCTCCACCAGTTGCACACCCCTTGGGTTTACTGGATTGTTCACCAGTATCTGATGGAGCAGCAGCAATAGTCTTATGCGCTTTTGAGAAAGCTAAGAAGTATACCGATAGGATTGTTAAAATAATTGGTTCTGGCCAAGCCTCTGATACACTAGCGCTTCATGCTAGGAGAGATATCACTACTCTAGATGCAACTGTTTATGCTGCAAGAATGGCTTATAAGCAAGCTAATCTTTCCCCTAGAGATATTGATGTAGCAGAGGTGCATGATTGCTTTACTATTGCGGAGATCTGTGCTATTGAGGATCTAGGGTTCGTCGAGAAGGGAAAAGGTGGTAAAGCTGTTGAGGATGGGATAACAACACTAGATGGAGAGATACCCGTTAATCCAAGTGGTGGATTAAAAGCTAAAGGTCACCCTGTTGGTGCAACTGGTGTAGCGCAAGTTGTGGAGATAGTAGAACAGCTTAGAGGAGAAGCAGATAAGAGGCAAGTGAAGGATGCACATATAGGTTTAACTCATAATGTTGGTGGAGCAGGTGCAACATCTGTAGTTCATATATTGGAGGCGATGTAGATGAAGGAAGGAGTAGCGCGTTTTTGGAGAGAGATCCCTCAGAGGTATAATCTTATAGGTAATAAATGTACAGTTTGTGATAGGATATATTTTCCTCCTAGAGAATCTTGCCCCTATTGTAGGAGGAAAAGTCTAGGTAAAATGGAGGAGTACAAGCTTAGTGGAAAAGGAACTGTCTTAACATATAGTATAGTTCATGCTGCAACTGAGGATTTCGAGGATCAAGTACCTTATCCAATTGCTATAATAGAATTGGATGAGGGACCAAGAGTTACTGCTCAGATAGTGGATTGTAAACCAGAGGATGTAAGAATTGGTATGAGGGTTGAGAGCACCTTTAGGAAGATACAGCAGGATGGGAGAACCGGGGCTATATATTATGGTTATAAGTTTAAACCAGTGAGGTGAGGAGGTGGATACTAAAACTGCTTTAGCTGAGAAAATCGCTGGTGAGATTACCCTTAGCCCCAAACCTGGTAAAACCATACGTAAGTGGAGGAATATCTTTAAGATTAGTCAAACAGAGCTTGCTCAGTATCTAAATCTATCCCCCAGTGTGATCAGTGACTATGAAGCTGGTCGCAGGAAATCCCCTGGTATTCAGACTATTAAGAAGATTATAGAAGCGTTTATAAAGATCGACGAGGAACGGGGAGGTAAAGTTATTCATCAATACGATGCTATTGTTAAATCCAAAGAGGGTATAATTGATATAAGGGAGTATCCTTTCGCGATAGATGCAGAAGACTTCATTAAAGCCATTGAAGGAAATATTTTGACAACGAACAAGGAAGGCTTGAAGAAGAAAGTCAAGGGTTATACACTGGTTGATAGCATAAAAGCTATTAAAAACATTACTCCAGCTGATTATGCATATCTCTATGGTTGGAGTCCTGAGAGAGCTTTAATATTCACTGGTATACAGTATGGTCGAAGCCCTATGATAGCTGTCAGGGTACACCCTGTTAAGCCATCTGTAGTGGTATATCATAAACCCGCTTCTGTTGATCCCTTAGCTGTTAAACTAGCAGATCGAGAACTTATACCATTAGTTGTAACGAATCTACCATTAGATGAACTGCAAAGAAAAATGAGAGCCCTAGGAGAGTAGCTAGGTATGGAGTTAACGGGCTTATGTCAAGTATGCGGTAAACCAGGGGCGATGTACACATGTATATTATGTGGTTCTATAGTGTGTGGTAACTGTTTTGATCATCAACATGGAGTATGCATTAGATGCAAGAACAAATATTAATCTATACATTTTTCTAAAAAATTTTTTATATATATCTATGTTTATGGTTTAGATTGAGGTGAAACACCATTATGAGGAGGTTAGCAAGGAGGGATTCTTCGGCACAAGTCTTAGGTTTACCAATGTATCTTATAATTGTAATGGTTGTAGCAGTTGCTATTATAGCAGCAGTTATAGCTATGATACCCCATGGAAGGAAGACCATTAATGCAGTGGTCATTGAGAATCCAATTATAGCTGAAAATCCTGGTAACTCTAGTGCATTCACCTTCAGTAACTCATATGATGTAAAGATAAGGGTTACAAGTAGTGATGGTGAACCAATTTCAGGTGCAACAGTTATACTACTAGGTGCAGGTGTTGCAGAATCGGGTTTAACAAATGGAGAAGGAGAAGTCACTATAACTATTAAACCATATCTTGGGGAAAATATTAATGAGGATCACATCAAGATTACGGTTAAAGCTTCTGGTTTTGAGGATTATGTTGATGAGGACGCCATAATAGTCTATCGACTATAAATGCAGGTGAGGAAATGCCCATCATGGATAGGAGGAGAGATTATAGAGTGTCATATATGGAGTCATCTATATCAACTCTTGAACAATGGATAAAGAAACTGGAGCAGAATCTAGAGAACCTTAACAATAGACTATGTATAGTAGAGGATGGTTTAGTAGGTAGTTGTAAACTAGATGATGTTGACAGGTATCGAAATTTAGTTTCATTGATGGAGATAGAAGAGAAATTATCTCTACAGGAAGAAGAGATTAAGTTTTTAAGGAAACAACTTTCAGAAACAATTAAGTGGAGAGAAGAAAACCAAGGTAAATTAACAATGCGAATCGGGCAGAAAAAGATAACCTTTGAGGTAACTGGAGTAATAGGTGGCTTTCTCTCCTTCCTAATCGCTGGTCTTATAGCAGCTGGTGGGAAAGATATAATCTTATCACCGGTTTTCTTAACAAGTATAGGGTTAGTATTCCTATTTTCTTCTATTATAAAATCTTACTCAAATAGTATAAAAAAGTTGATTCATCGTAGAAAACAGTTAAAGTCACCTTCTTCTAACTACTCTAACTAGACCCTTCTGCTCATACTTAGAGTAACCAGTTGCTTCTACAAATACGTCTAGGAAACCTTCATATGCGTCATCTGGTAGATTCACTGTAACCGATATATTCGCCACACCATGCTTATTTGTTCGATTATATGATAAACCATTTAGCCCCTTAACCACTACTAATGCATTAGCAATAGGTTCACCATCCCTAGATGAAACCTGAAAAGATAAATTAACGATGTTATTATCATCTAGGTAGCAAATAATAGGACTAACTGTTACACTTAGAGTCTTTGGAAGCAAATCGATGTTATTTAAGAAACCGTTAACCGTTAAAATTACAGCACCACCAACTACAATGGATATCAGTAGCCGCATAGGTAAACCAATAACTGCGTTATCCCTCATAACTACCATAAGAAATAAGAATTATATTTTAATAATTTTTTAGATAATGTTTTATTATTTTAATGGATTCTCTATATAGAATGAAGCATAGATCAGTTGATGCAGTTATAGAGTATCCTATTTTCCTATTAGCAGCCTTGACTATAGCAGCTACATTAATAGTAACAGGTTTCCTAGCTATAAATCAACTAGAAGATGAGTTTAAGAAACATCAAATAAATGAAGTAGTCTCCAAAATATTGTTAAGGGCTGAAGAGTTGTATGTATATGCAGATGAGGATTCAACGATTTGTATACTCAGTGTGGAACTCCCGGATAATTTGCTGATGATGGTATTTGGAGGGATACCTTTCTCATCCAGAAATTACTCCCCTGTCTTTGATGTGAATACAAGTAGTAGTTATTATTATGTGCTTGATAACGGGGAGATTCATCAGGGTTATTCAACCATACGTTTCTCAGTTGTTAATCCAGTTATTCTACACTCTGGTCACCATGAACTGGTTCTTAAGCTCATTAATTATGGAGGGAGAAAATACGTTGAGATACGCGAAGAATGATGAAGCTAGTATAGAAGTTATCTCTACTTACATAGCTATAGGCGTTGCCTCAGTTATTCTACTAGCTGCAATATACACTATATTATATGATATAATAAATAATAATGACTACAGCGTTGTAGCTCAAGAAATTTTAAACTCACTGTTTGATTGCAGTAAAACAAATTTTGATTACCAAGTTAAAATTGATTTAAAAACTTCTCTCAGCGTCCTCATTTCAACAGAGTACATTACTATTATAGGTGAAGAAAAAACTTTGAGAAAACCTTTATTGACCCGTCTTTGGATTAGAGACGAGGGAGATAAGTGGGTTAATAGTTCAAATCTTCACTTTTTCCTTCAGCAACTCACCGGTAACAGTGGTTACATCGATGATCCTATAATGAATGTATCCTCAGTTAGAAAATATTTAAAAGCAGAATGGGATACAAATAAAGAAAAGAGAATCGAAACACCGTTTCAAGTAGATAACAGCAAACCACTGATTATAGAAAAGACTTTTATATACTATGAT
>CAZCPZ010000157.1:0-4498 GCA_964499875.1 uncultured Thermoplasmatales archaeon
GAGAAAGCTGTTCTTCTAATACCTGGTGAGGGATTCGGACCAAGTTTAAAACACGGATTAAGGTTATCCTATGGACCATTATGTTACCGACATGACTTAATAGAGGAGGGAATAAAAAGGATAAGTGAGTATCTAGAAAAAGGATAAAAAGAGGGGTAGGAAGAATGATTTTTACTGTGAACCAAAACTTATTTTAAGAAAAACAATTGACTTTCATAGGAAGATTTTAACAGGATATAAGGAAAACATGAAAAGGGAGTGCAATCAACTATGGAATTAGGCAAGAAGCTGATCTTGCTGGATCAGGAATCGGAAGTTACGAAGAGATCGAGGAGATTTTACCAACCGATTATGAGTCTCTACTAGATCGAAAAGAGACTCAGAAAGCAATCTTTGCTTTGAAAGACTATATAGAAGAGAATCTCTGTAAGGAACTTAACTTAACGAGAGTAACGGTGCCATTAATTGTTGATGCAGAGAGTGGAATCAATGATTACCTACATGGAGATGGTTCTCGGACACCCGTTGAATTCCCATGTGGACTAGGATTGGAGAAACCTATTCGCGCTCAAATAGTACAAGCAGCTACTAAGTGGAAACGTTTTGCTTTAAAACAATTTGATTGTAAAGTCGGAGAAAGTATACTAACAGATATGCGAGCTGTTAGGAAAGATTACTTCCTTGATCATGATCATAGTGCGTATGTTGATCAATGGGATTGGGAGAAGGTGATTACAGAGGAGCAGAGGAATCTACAGTATCTAAAAGAAGTAGTAAATAAGATCTGGAAAGTAATCAAAGGAGCAGAAACCTACATACAAGATGTGTTTCCAAAACTTAAAACAAGTAAATACCCTGATTTACCTGATAAACTAGAGTTTATACACGCTGAGGATATCCTAGAATGGTATCCAGATTTACCAAGGAAGGCTAGGGAAACTGAGGTTTTAAAGGAGCACCCGGCGATATTCATCATAGGTGTTGGTTACCCATTGAAGGATGGTTATCCACATGAGTTGAGAGCACCAGATTACGATGACTGGATTACAGAGACAGTATCTGAGGATGGTAGACCAATGCATGGTTTAAATGGTGATATACTAGTATGGAATCCTGTTACTAGGAGGAGACATGAACTCACATCTATGGGTATAAGAGTTAACGCTGAGACTCTTAAGAAACAATTGGAGATGTCAGGTTTAACAGGATTCCTAAAGTATCCTTATCGTCAAGCTATTATCAATAATGAGTTACCACTTAGTATAGGCGGTGGTATAGGACAGTCTAGAACATATATGCTACTACTTAGAAAAGCTCATCTTGGAGAGGTTAGTGTAACTGTTTGGCCGAAGATTCTCAAGGAGATCTGCGAGAAAAAGAATATCTATGTACTAGAATAAAACAATTTTCCCCTTATTTTTTAATTTACTATTGAAGGATAGATGGGTTTCATCAGGAAGGTTAAATTTGGTGGAAACCAAACGTTTTCTTAGAGTATTTAAGCAATAAGTAGTTATAACATAGTTGTAAGGGTGAAATGATATGAATAGTAATGTGAAAGCTCTGATAATATTTATCATTCTCATTGGAGCAGCTGCTGGAATAGCATTATTCCTAGAAAACGAGGTAGTGGCGTCTTATGAGATTAAAAACTTTTCATCATATGATGAACTACTTGTTTTTCTAAGAGATAGAAGTGAGAGAAACTATCTTGGTAGAGGGCATCCCGAGGGTGGATTCATGGCGATGAAATCTAATGAAGCAATGGATTCTCAGGGTGTATCAGCGGAGTATGGTGGTGGAACACCAAGTTACTCGAAGACTAATATACAGGTTGAGGGAGTAGATGAACCTGATATTGTTAAAACCGATGGATTCTACTTATATGTAGTTAGTGAGGATAAGGTTTGTATACTAAGGGCTTATCCCGTGGAGGAATCTGAGTTGTTATCCACTATAGTATTTGATGGTATACTGGATAACCTGTTTATCTATAATGATAAACTAGTGGTTTTCGCAACTAACTACTCTGGTAGCTACTGGTCTCCACATGCAACCATGTATATATATGATACATCTGATAAGGCTGAACCTGTTTTAGTTAAAACTATTAGTGTAAACGGTAGTTATTTTGATGCTAGGTTGATAGATTCTTATGTTTATATGATTGCCTCTGAGAGCACCTGGGTTATCTATGAGGAGGAGAAACTGAGGATTCCAGTTATCACTGTGGATGAGGAGGAAGAAGAGATTCCTCCAACTAGTATATACTATGTGAATATCCCTGAACCAGTGGATTCAATGACTCATATTATATCTTTGAATCTAGAAGACTTGGAGATGCATCATAAAAGCTTCCTATTAGGTTTCTCTCAAACAATCTATGTATCTAGAAACAATATCTACATTACTTCATCTCACTATCAACCACGTTTCCTAGGTGGCGATGAAGAGACTACTATAATCCATAAGATTGGTATAGAGAATGGTGAGATAACATATAAATCTCAAAGTGAAGTACCAGGACATGTTTTAAATCAATTCTCCATGGATGAGTATAATGGTTTCTTCAGAGTAGCTACTACTGTTGGAAACGTTTGGGATGGAAGCAGTAGCAATAATGTGTATATATTAGATGCTGATCTTAAACAAGTAGGAGCCATTGAGGGTATAGCTCCTGGTGAGAAGATTTATTCAGCTAGATTCATAGGTGATAGAGCATACTTGGTTACCTTTAAGAAAGTGGACCCATTCTTCACACTAGACTTATCAGACCCCTATAATCCAAAGATACTTGGTAAACTTAAGATACCTGGGTACTCAGATTATCTCCACCCCTATGATGAGAATCACATCATTGGTATAGGAAAGGAGACTGTTGAAGCATTACCTGAGGAGAAGGAGGGTAGAGGTATTGATTTTGCTTGGTATCAAGGACTTAAAATCGCTTTGTTTGATGTAAGTGACTTTGAGCATCCAAAGGAGATAGCAAAGGTTGTTATAGGTGATAGAGGTACTGATAGCCCTGCTCTCTATGATCACAAAGCTTTCTTATTTGATAGAGATAAACATCTACTGGTGATACCAGTATCTGTCTATGAGATTGATGAGGAGATCAAGGAGCAACATGGAAACTATACTGGTAGTATCTATGGTGAATTCACCTTCCAGGGAGCCTATGTCTATCATTTATCACTAGATGATGGTTTCCAATTTCTAGGTAGAATCACACATATGGATAATGAGAGTTATTTGAAGAGTGGATACTATCCACCGTTCTCAACAGCTATAGTGAGGAGTCTCTACATCGATGATATCCTATACACGGTTTCTCAATCAATGGTGAAACTCAACTCATTAGAGGATCTAGAGGAACTAAAAACTATATACTTATCCTGAGAATAACATAATCTCTCTTTTTTAATTGTTTTTCTAGGATACACCTTCTTAAACATATAGAGTTTAAAAACTAGTTGGAGGAATATGCTCTCATCAACCGATACTGTTTTATAATCTCTTGGGATACCAAGGCTTCAGAGAAGAGTTTTAAAGGTGCTCATCCATGAGGTTAACTCCTCAGCAGGTTCATAGTACTCTTAGTAGATACATGTTAGTAGATGGATTCGACTTAGTATTAGATTTAAGGAAGAGTAAGGGATGTAGAGTGTATGATTCTAGGAGAAACAAGGTTTTTCTAGATGGCTTTAGTTTCTTTGCTTCTTCTCCCCTTGGTTGTAACCACCCTAAGGTATGTAACCCTGAGTTTATAAAGAAGCTTGGTGAAGTAGCTGTTAATAAACCTACTAACTCTGATTTATACACGGTTGAGATGGCTGAGTTCGTTGATACCTTCGCTAGGATCGCTATGCCAAGAGAGTTTAAACACCTATTCTTTATCAGTGGTGGTGCCTTAGCTGTTGAGAATGCTTTGAAAACTTCTTTTGACTGGAAGGTTAGGAAGAACCTTGAGAAACATGGAAAAGAGATGGGTTATCAAGTGATCCATTTCAGAGAAGCATTTCATGGTAGAACAGGTTATACTTTATCATTAACTAATACATTTGATGAGAATAAAACAAAGTTTTTCCCGAAGTTTAATTGGCCTAGAATTATTAACCCTAAGATAATCTTTCCATTAGAGGAGCATCTAGATGAAGTAGTGGAGAAGGAGAAACAAGCAGTGGAGGAGATAAAAAGGGCTGCTGAGGAGAATATCGATGACATCGCAGCTTTAATCATTGAACCCATCCAAGGTGAGGGAGGTGATAATCATTTTAGAGGAGAATTCTTCAAAGAACTACGGAGACTCTGTGATAAATATGAAATGATGTTTATTGTTGATGAAGTACAAACTGGTGTAGGTTTAACCGGTAGAATGTGGGCGTATCAACACTTTAATGTTATACCAGATATAGTTGCTTTCGGTAAGAAAACACAGGTATGCGGTATAATGGTTGGTTCCAGGGTTGATGAAGTTGAGGAGAACGTATTCAATGTT
>CAZCPZ010000158.1:0-4489 GCA_964499875.1 uncultured Thermoplasmatales archaeon
TCGCTAAGTCATCGGAGTGATCAACCGTCTACCTGGAGAGATAGTTTATTGCTCCCAAAAGACAGAGATATCCAATGGTTTAATCTAGTATGGAGAAAGTTATGTTATAAGTACCCTGTTTTTATGATCCCATCCGATGAATCAAAGAGATGAGCCTTTTGAATAAAATTTAGTATTTACCCATCCTATATACTAATATGGGATTAGGGGGTCCTGGGAGAGGATGAATTGCTAGACAGATTTCTGGAGTTAATTGTAAATGGAAAATCTTTCATTGGGATAAGAAGATAATCTACCCTAAGGGTTCAGCTTTTAATCACCTATTCAGGGAAGGTTTAATAAATATCTAGGTAGATGAGTTAGGAGGTGTTTGTTCAAAGAAGAATTACACCTAAGACTAATGCTGGTTCAACTAATCTATGCCTCCTATGCAGGGGAACAAAGTATCTATGCGGTAAATCTAGATGCCCAGTGCTAGTTAGATATTTTTCTCAGGAGAAGATTAAACCATTCCTTAGTAGAACAATGATCGAGGGTGCTTCTCCACCTAGTGTATTCATAGGTAGATATGGTTATCCCAAGGTTTCTATAGGACCTCTTATACCACCTGTTATGGGTGATACCTCTATAATTGATACACCAGAGAAGTGGCTAGGGTATTCTATTGATGAGATAGTTGATTTTCGTTCAATGCTTATAAGAGGTACACACCTAGTAAATGTGTATGATGTTGAAAGCTCTAATAGAATAGTAGAATACACTAGGGAACTTGCTTTATCGAAGAATAGTGTATTCACAGAGGCATTATTTGAGAAGAAACCACGTGGTAGAATTGTTTTCTCTGACGAAGCACAACCATATGGTCCAACTGCTCCATTGAGGAGATTTGATATCTCTAATCCAAGGTATGATCATAGACTGGAGAAAGCCTATTATGATACTGATCTCAAAGCTAGAGATGCCCTTGTATATCTCTATAGAAGCGGTGTAGAGGTATCTAAGATACAGAGGGCTTTTAGTGTTGGAGCATTTGGTATAAGGAAACACCGTAGGTTTGTTCCAACTAGGTGGAGTATAACCGCTGTTGACTCAACACTAGGGGAACACTTAATGGAGAACACTAGGAATGCTCCTCTTATTAATGAGTACAGAGTATACTATCTAAATCAGTTTGATAACCGATGGATAATACTGATGATACCTTGTAGCTGGCAGTATGAGCTCATAGAAGCTTGGTATCCAAATACTACTTGGAACCCCTATGGTTCCAAGGTAGCGATGTTCAACAGCTATGAGTTCTATAATGGTAGGAAAACCTATGCTGAGATAGGGGGTTGCTACTATGCTGCTCGTCTCGCAGTAAACGAGTTACTAGTGAGGGAGAATAGACAAGCAGGTGTAGTTGTTATGAGAGAAGCACACCCAGGGTATATACTACCAATTGGTGTATGGAATGTGAGAGAGAGTGTTAGAAAAGCTTTATCTACAAAACCATATAGGTTTGATACCCTCGAGGAAGCCCTACGGGTTGTTAGAGAGAAGATGGATATACCCCTTGAGAGATGGATTAAGAATAGCGCTATACTAAAGAACCATTTGCAGCAGAAAACCCTTAGAGATTTTGGTGTAACATGATAATCAAACAAGTTAGTTGTAAGACAGCTCTCAACCCTTCTAAACTACCAGATACAACCTATGCTCTCAACCCATATAGGGGTTGTCAACATAACTGTATCTATTGTTATGTTCCCAGTGTTATAAGGATTGATAGAAAACTATGGGGTACCTTTGTTGAGGTTAAAAGGAATCTTCCACTAGTTTTATCTAAGGAAATCAAGAATAAGAAAAGAGGTATCATAGGGATATCAACAGTTACAGACCCTTATCAACCGGTGGAAGAAGAATACAGGGTAACCAGGTACTGCCTAAAGGTATTAATAAACCATGATTTCCCTATATGGATTCAAACAAAATCATCACTAGTTAAGAGAGACGTATCTATAATCTCTTCTCTCAAAGATGCTGAGGTTATGCTTAGCATTGGAACCCTAGATGAGGAGGAACGGAGGATACTAGAACCATGTTCATCTAGTATCAATGATAGATTAAACACCCTGAGGTTTCTATCGGATAGAGGAGTAAAAACTAGTGTCTTCTTCGGTCCAATATACCCAACTATAGAAGTTGAGGATTTACCCTATATAATAGATGTCTTCAAAGATACTGGTGTCTCATATATCATGATTGATAGATTCCATATGAAACCAGGTTTATGGGATTATATGTCATCGAAACTAGAATTATACCCTAAGCTTCATAGAGTATTCTCTGAGAAACTATTCTCAGACTACTATAATAAACTAAGAAAACATATATTTAGAATAGGAGAAGAGAGAGGCATCAAAATTGTTGATGCCTTCTAAACTTACTCTATATCCACTTTATAACCAGTGTCTTCCTTCTTCTTTTTTTCCTTCCTCTCAATCACTATATCAAGTATACCATTCTTGTACGTAGCCTTAGTAGTCTTTGGTTTCACCTCGCATGGTAACTCAACATTCTTATAGTACTTCCTCTGAGGTGTATCCACCTTGATCTCAAGGTTATTCTCAGTGACTCTTAGATCAATATCCTCCTTCTCAACACCTGGTATCTCAACTGTTACAGATACCTCCTCATCTCCCTCAATTATATCAGTAAGTGGTTCTCTCTCCTCTGATATCATTGGTTCCCCAGAACCTGTTTTAAGAGAGTTACCGAAATCTTCAATCCTAGGCTTACCATCTGGCCCGAAATAAATCTTATAGCCATGTATCACCGGTCTACCCGGTGTGACGTTGGAGAACATACGCATCATCTCCTCTGTCATTCTTCTGAAATCCTCAAATAATCTATCGTCATCGAAGAAATCTCTTAGGAAGTCATCATCAAATCCAAAGTAATCGAATGGGTTACGTCTTCTCCTATCTCTCCTAAATGGATCCAACTCTAATCACCTCCAGCTCTCAGATAATTCAATAGCCCATTCTCTTATTTAAATCTTGGTGTAAGAAATGTATAAGCTATTCTACTTCTCTAGATATTTATAATCATTATTTCCTCAGCTACATCAAAGACTGTACCTTTACTCTCATGAGCAATAACCTTAATGGTGTGTTTATCAAAACTTTTCTCATCCCAAGTCCATGTAAATGGGTGTTGAGATACTATACCTTTTAACTCATCATCAACTAGGAACTCCATGTAATCTATACTACTCTCTACATATGGTTCAACAACGATTTTAAGTGAACCAATAACTATTATCCTATCTAAGTTAAGTATTTTTCTACCAAATATGTATAGTCCTTTCTCTGGGTAGACTATGCTTATAGGAGCAATTACTTGTGAGATATTATCCTTGTTACCATCCTTATTCTCAACTGTTAGATTGACAGTATAAACCTTTTTCTCAGGATATTTATGAATAGGATTCCTGTCCATTGAGGTGTTCCCGTCACCGAAGTTCCATCTAATATAGTTTATACAACCATATGAGTCATCATAGAATTGTATAGTGAAGTTGTTATCATCATGGATTTGTTTGAAACTAAAATCTGCTGTAAGCGGGTTACTTTTCCAAGGTTTAAGAGATGGGTCACCTAGGAGGTTATAACATTCCATGTAATACTTACTATTTTTCCCTCCTCCATAATGAGTATATAGTTCCTCTAATGCAGCTGTTGTCATACCACCAATAGTTTCAATGTTTTTATCCCACCACATAGAGAACATGTATTTCTCCAATAAATCATCCTCTGTCCACATCGTAGGAGCTGATGAACCCCAGAATGCAACAGCTCCTCCATCTTTAACTCTAACCCATGTTTCACCGAAGCATTCCCAGAAGTTGAATTTCCCTGTTAAGCAAGCGTGACTGCAAACAAAGGGGTATAGATTAGTGTTGCTTAGATCACGTACATCCCTTTGTGTAAACTCTGGTCCATCAACCCAGCTAGTAGTGCTACCATGACCAGAGTATATAATAAGGCTTCTTCCACTATTAATTGCTTCTCTTATTTGTTCAGTAGTGGCTCTATATCTAGCAGTATATAGTTTATCACAAGTGAAGTTATGAGGTATCATATAATGCTCGATTACATAGTTATGGGTGCCCTCTGAGATATAGTGTTTATCCATTGATGCTAGGAATGAAGCATGTTTGATGTAGCATTCATTGAATCTCCCTTGTTCATATAGAATGGTTTTGTCAACCATTGCTTTAACATGCTCTCTAGTAGATGCGGGGAATCTACCAATAATTATATCTGGGAAATAGTCGTTATCCATTAAAACATAATATAGATCAGTTGCTGTACCAGAATGCTCTCCTTTAAATGTTGGAATCTCCTCCGTGTCTCCAACTAGTAATACATATACTGGTGGATTCTTCCAACTTACATAGACATCTTCTATGAAGTCGTGTAGTTCCCTAGCTGTAAGGTTTTCA
>CAZCPZ010000159.1:0-4477 GCA_964499875.1 uncultured Thermoplasmatales archaeon
CTCTAGGGGAGTTGTATTGGATTATAAAATCTGTGTTTCCAACATCTATCCCTAATTCTAGTGAAGATGTACAGATCAATGCTTTTAATTCTCCTTTTTTAAATTCTTCTTCTGCTTCAACTCTTGCTTGTTTAGAGAGAGAGCCATGGTGTATACCTATCTTAACATCTGGGTATCTAAGATGGAAACGAGAAGCTAAGATTTCTGCTCCATCCCTAGTATTTATGAATAGTAGAGTAGAGTTATGTTTCTCTATGAGTTCTTTACATCGTTTAAGAGAAGTATACGATTGTGGATCCAAGGAGTATTTCTCAGCTTCTAACTCATCTTGGGGAGTAACATCTGGGTATTCAACTTGTATATCAACTGCTTTTATGGATTCATCCTCTAATACTTCTACTCTTCTAAATCTATTATCTTGGAATCCACCTAGGTATCTAGCTACTTCTACAGTTGATCCAACTGTTGCAGATAACCCTATTCTCTGGAAGCTATGTGGTTGAGTGAGTTCCAGTAGTCTCTCTAAACCTACTGCTAGTTGTGCTCCTCTCTCGTCACTAGCTAATTCATGAATTTCATCTACTATAACCCATTTAATTGATGACAAGTGTTTCCTGAGTAATCTACCGGTGAATAAGACTTGTAGAGTTTCAGGAGTAGTAATCAGCATATCAGGTGGTTTCCTCGCTTGTTTCGCTCTCTCCGATGCAGCTGTGTCACCATGTCTAACAGCTATTGAGATACCTAGTGTTTTACCCCATCGTAGTGTTCTACGTAGCATATCTCTGTTTAATGCTCTTAGAGGTGTGATATATAGGATTGATATACCAGGTATATCCTTGTTTTTCTCTCTAAGCTCTAGGAATCTATGGAATACTGGTAGTAAAGCTGCTTCTGTTTTACCGTAACCCGTTGGAGCAATTAATACAACGTTTGCACCAGATAATATTACAGGTATTGCCTTCTCTTGTGGCTCAGTTGGAGTAGTTATGTTATCCTCTAATAATACTCGTTGAATCATTGGATGTAGGAGTTTGAAAACTGAGTTCATCTCAACAAAATTATACGGATACATCTTATTTAAATACTATCTGTGTTTGTTTTTTAGAAGAATTTTTATTTCTGAGTCGCAGCATAGAATATTACACCCATTCCAAACCAAGTTATGGACAGTAGGTAGTATAAGACATTGGTTATGTTGGCAACTACTCCTATCAATAGTATTATCAGCGGTAGTATGATCATTAGGAATACTGGTAGTAGCTGTTTCATCTCTTCTAGTACTGCTGCTTCCATTTTTCATCAACCATGGATGAGGTTGTGATGGGGTAAACATAAATCATTATTTAAGTTTAACCAGTTTTATAGATCTCTTACTCTACCTAGAAAGGATCCATCTAGTAGGTAGACTTGGGATTCTAGTATATCCATTATATTCTTCATTGGTCCAACTAATTCTTCTTCATTAACTGCTACTCCACCGCATAACGGGTTAAAAGCTGGTATTATTAGAAACTGTAGATCCTCATTATACAACTTATATCTCTCCTTGATTTTCTCCTCTAATATTGATCCTTTAACCCAGCATGGTTCAATTATTGGTAACCCTAGTCTATCTTTTAAACGAATAGTTGGATGAGTGTGAGCGAAGACGATTAATCTACTATTCATTAACTCTTCACTAGGCCAACTATGTCCATGGAGTAAACCAGTATCCTCTATAACTACTCCACTAGACGGGTGAATCACTACACTTCTAGGTAGAATCTTATTGATACCCCCATCATGGTTACCAGGTAATATATGGATTTCTTCTACGTATCCCTCTATAACTTGGAAGAAATCCTTTAACTCTTTTTTCTCTTGAAGTGGAGATGATGGAATAGAATGTTTAACATCACCTAATACAAGTAGCTTACTAGGTTTATATTTATCTAGTAATGCTATTATTCTATCTCTCATCTCCAATGTTTTAGAAACACCATATACACCATGTTCCCTGAACTCGTTTTCAATACCTATGTGTAGATCTGCTATGATTAGTATCTCTCTCTCTGCTGTGATTAAAGCTGGTTCACCTGGGATTGGTTGAAGTATCATATCAACTCTATAGGTGCAAATAGTAGCATAATGTTTAAGATTAGGGTTGTATATAGCCATACGAATATCCATGTCATTGTTACACTGATACTCCCTGCAACATGTTTTCTACCTGTGAAATCTATATGTAGTAGATCTAGTATAGAGTTGATGATCAACCTAGTTGGGATACTACACAGTACATAACCTAGTATCCAGAGTAGTATTTGAAAAGCAGCTATCGTCGCTGTTAAAAGAGAATGATTTGTTAACAGTGAGAGTATACTACTACCTAATAGGTAAGAGATTTCTTCATCCACTAATAGAAAAACAATTATTATAACTAGTATATGAGTTGCTAGTAGTAAGTATTTAATGTTTCTATTTCCATCTGTTATATTAGTCTTAGAAGCCTTTAGTTTTCTTAGAATCATTAAACTCAAAGCTAATACCCATAATATGATCGGAAGTAAGGGTAAAGCTATTCCTCTATCATTATTTGCAGCTTGAGGAGAGTAGAAATGATTTCCTAGGAAGATTAGTTTTCCTTCTCCATCTATAGTGATGGATGATTCATCTACTACTACTCCATAATCCTCTACTCTAGTAAACAATATGTTGCTGTATTCTTGTTTTACTCCATCAATATTTAACACTCCATGTTTTTCTATTAAAACAAGTACACCATTGAATAGTTGATTGGAATCCAGTATTGTCTCTAGTAGATTAGGTGGAATAGGTATCCTACCTATATACTCTTCCGGTATCTCTCCTATTAGTTTTGATAGATTTAATTCATCTGTTTGAGCTATACTCATGGTAACCTGGGTTGATGAGGTTATAGGGATCATACATGGTGTCTCTGAGAAAGATGTCTCCATGTCATCGATTAATATGATATATTCCGTAGATGGATTCCCCCATAATGTTTCTCCTTCTTGGTTTAGAATAGTTATTCTACTATCCTCCGATATAGGGATTATAGCTGAATTTCTACCATGATATATAAGGGGTATATCTTCATTTGATATAATGGCTAGTAGGGTATATTCTATGTTTTTGATTGTAACTGGTAGTGTTACTCCAATAGCTGAGTCGGTGTTCGCATTGATTTCTATTCCACTGCCGTCAGTTCCAAGGAGAGTATTCTCGGTGTAGATGTCTACATTGTTGAAGATTGTTATATTACTAGTTATTTCTTGAACTTCTTCAAAGGTTAAGGGGTTATTTAACCTCTCTAGTAGTGTAGTGTCTATTATTGTTACCTTATCTATATCTTTAAAGTATGTTGAACCCATCAATGGTAGGAGATGAAGAGTCTCTAGTATACCTACATCTATTATAGTGTTAACCAGTGGATTCTCTATTAACCCCCCGTACTCTGATAGGTTTATATTCTCTCCGTTAAACCCATTTGTTTCTCCAGATAATAGTATTTCACCTATGAATATGGATGTAGAGTCTTCATCTATATCTATTTCAAAGTGATGGGGAGTCGATAATGTTGCTCCCGCTGTAGGAACCAGTAGAAGCAGGAGTATGTAACTGGTTAGTATACCATAGTGGTGCATCCCTTTAACACGATGAGTAGGGGGTTATAAATATTTTTTTAGTACTAATGGAATCTCCTCTACTATATCTGTTGGTAGTAACCCATAGGATTTATCTTCGAATACTCGATTCCCTGCTTCACCGTTTAGAAATGCCGCTGCTCTCATAGCCTCCATGGGTCGTAAACCCTTTGCCAGTAGAGCTCCTATTACACCTGCGAGTACATCTCCTGTTCCCCCTACTGTCATAGCTACATTATGTATGCGGTTACTCTTCGTTACTCTTCCATCGCTTAAGATATCAATGTATCCCTTGAGGAATATGGCTATTCCTAGTTTAGCAGCCCATTTTGCCACCTGTTTCCTTCTCTCTTCTTCCCCCTCAGGGAGTTTCTCTCCTGTTAGAATGGTGAATTCTCCACTATGTGGTGTAACAACGGTTTTAGAGTTCCTAATAATATCATTGTTTACTCCACTAACAGCTTTGATTCCATCTGCATCTATAACAAGTGGTTTATCTAACTCAATTATCCTTTTAATGACAATTCTTAGTGCTTCTAATGTTTCTTCTCTATCTCCTGCTCCTGGTCCAACTACTATTGCATCACAAGATGATAATTGTCTCTCCATTAAATCAATATCTTGTATCGCTATGTTTTCCTGTGACACTAGGGGTATAGTTATGATATTAGGTGAGTATGAAGCTATTATTGATCTAATTTTTATTGGAGTAGCAACGTATACTAGGTCTACACCTGTTCTGAGAGCTGCTAATGCTGCCAAGGCTGGTGCACCAGTGAATGGTCCACCACCTACAACTAGTAGTTTACCGTTTTCTCCTTTATGTG
>CAZCPZ010000160.1:0-4450 GCA_964499875.1 uncultured Thermoplasmatales archaeon
AGATAAGAAAGGGTTAATCTGTTGAGAGGATTCACATCCCTATCTATTGTAATCATTTATCATACTAGGTGTTTCTCAGATAAACACTGGGGGTCTATAAAGGTGGAGAGGTTTTATGAGAAGATATCTTTCCAAGGGTTTGCTCACTCAAATGGTGTTAAGATTAGAAGGGTATAGAAAACTATACTCATATTCCAGGTAAACCTATTCTATCAGTTCATATTAAAACCTACATGTTTCCTATTAGAACAAGGATTAAGGAGGTAAGGGTTTCCTCGTTAATAGATGAAACAATAGTATCTAGTTTAGCTATAACTCCTCCCCTGTGACACATATGGGGGATAAGAAACTGGTATTTGAAGGAAGAATAGATGAACTTCAAGGTTTCTTCCCGCAGCGAATGTATGATTTATAGTATTGGTGTAGGTATAAGTAGAGGTGAACGTGTTGTTTATCTAACAATCTATTGCTATCCTATTCAATGTGATTCCATAGAGAGTTGGATGTAACTATAAGTTATACTCTCCCAGGTAAATCAGTATCCTTCCCAGATGAATATGACTTGGTTATTATTACTCCGAAAGAGATTCATGGAGATCCTTAAGTCTCTAGTGGAACATAAGGATGGTATTGGATTAGAAGCAAAACTGGTTTCAATAGAGGAGGTATTAGATGGAAAATTATCCCTTGGTTGAGGGTAGAGATGATGAGAAACTCAAATACTTTTATTAAAAAACGCTGTGGAGAATTGGAGTGTAAAATATGTTTTATTGGTTGATGTAAGGTAGTAGTTTACCTGAGGGGAATTGGTTGATCCCTGTTCGATATTCTCATCTAGATGATGAGGGGAGAGGTTTCTAAGTGACTTATACTTCTCTGATATATAGGTATGATGAGGATGAAGGTTATGTTTTTGAAGATTGGGATTCAAATGGTAACAATATCTTTGGGGAATGGATTGGTTTAAAGAAGGTTTTAATTGATCTACACCCAGGTATATCTAGGTAGACTCCCTTGTAATGATATCTTTGAAGTTAAAAATAGTGTTTGATAAGATAATTAGATATGAGGAGTAACCTATAATACTAGTTGGTTTAAAAGGATGATAGTGGTTGGTGGAGACTCTGCTCCTAGTGAACCATATTTTGAAGGGGAGAAGAATACTAAAGCCCTTGAATACATGAAGGATTTTAAACCCATTAAATGTTGGACTTCCAATGGGGGTCTATCTAACTCAGGAGATGTAATAGAGGCAATAAACAATGGAGCTGGTTCCCTATTCTTTGATGGATATGGTAACCCCGCTACTTGGGGTACACATCCACCATGGAATGAGGGTATATGGGTTTACAGGTCTCAACAATAAGGATATACTTAGGTTATCAAACGGTTACATACCTTAGTTACCGTTGTAGGTGGTTGTCATAATGGACGATTTAACACTAGTCTATTGGAATATACCAAGGGATATAATTAAGTATGGAGTTATGGGTTACTTCTTTAAAACCACCATACAAGTTTTATTATAAGAATGGGTTCCAAAATGCTGGGTATGGAAGTTAGCTAGTGAAGAGAATGGTGGATCCATAGCAACTATAGCGTATTCAGGTTTAGACTGGTTTGCCACTGGTGACTCAGTTAGTATACCTGATTGTATTCAATACTTCTCAGGTTTCTTTAATGTAAACTTCTTCAAAAACTATGGGAGAAGAATGAGACAATTCTTGGAGAAGTTTTTACACATACATTAACTGACCATACCAAATACGCATCCTCCCATGGATCTCAACATAGATTGTAAAACAGTAGAGGAAGTTACTCTCTTTGGGGAGATCTGAGCCTATGGATCGGGGGAACAAAGTAAGTGAAATCAAATATTTTATTCAAAAATTAATTTTCTGTGAGACGCTCATGATGCTAATCAGCTTTCATTAAACTGCAAGTGATATCCCACAGATAATCTAAGAAGTATATACTCAAAAATCTATGTCAATCGATGTCACCATTTCCCTTTAGATTTGGTACTAAATTGGATAAAAGATAATATAGAAACAAGCTTCTTATATTAAGGCAAGGAAGGAGTGTGTCTCATTGAAATTAGTTGTAATTGGAATAACCATTCTCCTCTCAGCAGGAGTCCTACCTATTCATTTCAATACAACTGATGATGAACAAGTATTTGTTAAAACAATGATAGAGTCTAGTTATGATTCACCTGAAGATCTATTTGATATGGATATAGAGAGGAATCTAACTCTAGATGATTTAGGGTGGAGATTAATCTCCGAAAAAACCTTGTCAAATGGTGTAACTGTAACTATTGGTGAGTGGAATGCTGGTTTCTTCGATACATTCACCGCTTATGGTGACTCAAAGAGGATTAGATTAGATGAAAAAGCAGCGATTTACTGGCCACCTGGGTACCCTGATACACCTAATAGTAAAGTAGGATTCGGGCATGTATACGCTGCTCATAAAGCAGATCTCATAGAGAAGGGTAACCCAGAGATTCTAGCAGAGGTTTTTGGTATACCTATACTTCAGCATGGTGAATGCTCAGATGACTGGATAGAATTAGGATATACGGGTAGAAATGAGATGATAAATGCTACTTTCCATAATATGATTAAGGTTAATCCCTGTGAGGCTGTAGATTTAACTAAGGGTAATTTCGGTTGGGCGCTTGCTAGAACAAATATTAGAGCTATAACTCTACTGCAGCGTTTAGCGGAGGAGAGAGGAGGAAAAGTTACACAAGTAGCATTATACGGTGGATCAAAAGAAGGTTTCGCTACTTGGCTTGTCTCCGCAGTGGATGATAGAGTAGTAGTAGATGGGAGTAGTGGGTATCATCTAGAGGATCTTGAAACTAGTTTACCATTCTATGAAACCGATTGGGGTTGTAATGGAACAGGTGCAGGTGGAACACCAAGTAGAGACCTAGTTCTAGTTTATCATTGGTTAACTAATACAGAAGCAGGTGAAGCAACCCTTAGAACTCATTCCATCGCTCGTTTCCATGAGAAATTGAAACCTAGGTTTTTCTTAATAGCAGGAGATGTAACAAGATATGATATGCATGATGGACATTATTATCCACTTGGGTGTGAAACACCGTTTCTAGAGAATTTTACTTCGCATCCATGGAGATATGATAGATTATCTAACTATGAGCGAGAAACAAAGAGTCATCGAGGATCACGGTTACGAGCGTTATTATTAGAGCAACTTGTAAATAATCCAGATTATCACTCAAAGGTTTATCCAAAGGTTACATCAACTAGTGTAGAAGTAGATGGTAGATCCTTTAGAGTAACTGCTACTGTTACCCCTGAGCCTGAGCATGTTAGATTATGGTGGAGTCACTCTGATGATAGAGTGTGGAATGATAAAGATAACCCTCCGTTCAAGGAAGTTGAGATGACCAAGGAGAATGATAAATGGGTTTCACCTTGGATTAAAACACCAGATAATGAGGAAGTAGCATGGTATGTAGAAGCAGAGAATACCCTCGTGGTTAAAACATGGCGTATCCCTAGGAGAGATGCTTCTCCAGTTAGATTCCTATGGCGGCTACCGGAGAATCACTGTGACATAGAGATACCAGATTGGTGTGAACCATTACCAGAGATACCTAGTATAGAGGGGCCATCTAGAGGTAGAGTAGGAAGAGAGTATAGATACACTATTGTTACAGTAGACCCAGATGGTGATGATATCTACTACTACATTGATTGGGGTGATAACACTAATACAGGTTGGATAGGACCATATAAATCCGGTGAAGAAGTAACATTAAATCATAAGTGGAGTAGAAGAGGTGTATATACTATTAGAGTGAAAGCTAAGAATATCAATAGTATAGAAACTCTCTATGGAAGCCTAAAAGTTAATATCAATGGAAGATGGATGCTTCCCATGAATTCCATCAAAAAACTCTAAGGAAAAATTTTTTAGGATAAAAGAGCCCTAGAATGATTCATAAAAAGAGGGATAAATTCACGATACATTACAAATAAAGGTCTTGGAGTGTAAGGATGCAGATCCCCCTATGGATTTGGATTAAAACTTTCTCCATCCCATTTGTTTCACTCTGCATGAGAAAGAGCGATGCATCATGATTTCATTGAAATAAAATGAAACATCAATGGAGTATCCATAGGATCACTCCTAGTGGTAAGAAAATCAGTATGAAATTGGGTGAAAAATATAACAATGATGAATAAAATATTTGTCTATGGTATATGATCAAAGTGGGACAAACCATGAGGAATATACTTATACTCCTAGTTGCTACTATAATCCTCGTTTCCACTGTATCCATAGGATTACAGTTAATATGGACAACCACTATAAAGGAGCAAGAGGCTTCTTTAAACGATTTACCAGTGATAATTAGAGAGAATGGTTACCGAGTATCCTGGTCACACACATTGGATATCATAGTGTT
>CAZCPZ010000161.1:0-4418 GCA_964499875.1 uncultured Thermoplasmatales archaeon
TAGTGAGGCTATACTCTTCTCTCCACCGGATAAAGCCGATAATAGTAGTATCTTTTTACCACGCGGTCTAGCTTTAATTGTTAAACCACCTTTAAATGGGTCATCAAGGTTTTCTAGTTGAAGCTCTGCTTCTCCACCATTTGATAACTTACTGTATATCTCCTTGAAATTCTTGTTTATCTCATTGAATACTTGTAGGAAACACTCTTTCTTCTTAGCGGTTATCTCCCTAGCTAGTCTAATCAGGTTTCCCCTCTGATTCTTCAAGTGATTTATATCCTCTTCAAGCTTCTTCTTCCTGGCTTCTTGATGCTCATACTCCTCAAGTGCTCTCATATTCACTGGTTCAAGTTCCCTCATTGTTTCTTCAACTACTTTTATAGATTCCTTCAAAGAATCTATAGGTGGTAGTTTTGTATCCGCTACATCTACTCCATATAGTTTTATCTCTTCGTTTATCTCCCTCAGTGTTTCCTCTAGAGTTGGTATCCTATAACTTGCTCTAGTTATTAAGTCTTGATAGGATTCTATGCGGGTATTTATCTTATCTATCTCCTTCTCTATTGATAGGATTTCTCTCTGCAGGTTCTCTCTTTTATCATTCAACGTTTTCATCTTCCCCGTTATATCCTCCTGTAGTTTCATCAACACCTGTATCTTCTCTTGACAAGTATTTTTCTTTGTTTTAAGACCCCGTATCTGCTCCTGGTTCTCCTCGATGTTTCTTCTAAGTTCCTCTATCTCTATGAGTAAATTCTTCTTCATATCTTCTAGTAGAGAAGTTTTCTTATCTATTGTCTCCAGCTTAGAGTTTAGTGATAATATTGTTTTCTCTAAATCTCTTATTTCCTCTTCTAGAATCCTCATTTCCTCTACTTGTCCACTGGTTAACCCTGATCCTAGTTGCTTCTCTTTCTCCTCTCTCATAGTTTGAATTCTCTGTAATTCTCCTCTAATGGATTCTATGTTTTTACTCAGGATTTCTCTATTCTTCTCTATCCCCTCCTTTAATCTATTCTTCTCCTCTATTTGTCTATCTATACTCTCTAGTTTCCTCTTTGTCTCCCCTATACTATGTGTGATTTCTCCCAGTTGAGCCTCTAGGTTATCACTAACTCTGAGTTTCCTCAATGTATCCTCTATTTCTCTAATTTCTTGTCTGAGTTTATATAATAGTTGAGAGGTTTCCTCTTCCTCTGCTTGAAGTAAATGAATATTATGGGTTATCTCATCTAACCTCCCTCTATCTACATCACCTAGTATTATCTCTGTTTTTGATAAACTCCCTCCATGCATTGCACCAGAGGATTCAATGAGGGTTCCTTGTAGATCTACTAGCCTCACTCCACCCATGAGTCTACGGGCATCTTCTAGTGTATCAACTATTACTGTGTCTCCAAATACATACCAGATTGCTCCTCTGTATTCTTCCTTGAATCTAATGAGATCCATTGCGAAGCCATGAGCGTGTTCATCTCTAACTGCTATCAATGCTTTCCCTCTTGGTCTACCAGATATCATCTTGTTTAGTGGTAGGAAGGTTGCTCTACCAAGATTCTTCTTCTGTAGGTATCTAATTGCTTCTGCTGCTGCTTCATCATCATCTACTATGATACTCTGCATTCTACTACCAGCAGCTACTGATATCGCTACTCTATACTTATCATCAACCTCTATTAGCTCAGCTATAGCTCCATGTATCCCTCTTAGTATTCCTTTATCTCTAGCTTTTAGTATCTCTGTTACTGCTGGGTTAATCTTCTTGTAGATTGTTTGGTAAGCCTCATACTCTGCTTGAAGCCTTGTTTGTTCTCTCTCTAGTTTCCTAATCTCTTGTTCTAGACCCATCAGCTTCTCTGTATACATTGCTTCTCTCTTCTTCTTCTCAAAAAGAGTTTCTTCTAGTTGTTGAATCTTCCTCCTATACTCTCTTTGTTCCCTCTGTATCTCTTCTCTCCTCCACTCTAAATCTTTTAACTCGAATCTTTGGTTTTCTCTCTCTTCTTCTAACTCAGCTATAGTATCGTTAACACTACTTAGTTTCTCATCTAATCTATCTAACTCCAAGGTGTATCCATGTAGTTCTTCTCTAAGCTTATTTTGTTTCTCTTGCATCTCTGCTAGTTGAATCGTTAACTCCCTTGATTGTTTATCACTCTCTACTATACTCTCTTTTAGTTTAGATAACTCCTTCATTTTATTTGATAAAGAATCTTGTTTCTCCTTCAACTCTACTGAAAACCTCTGCCTCTCCTCATATAATGCCTTAATCTCCTCATCAATACTTGTTATGCGATTATCTATATCCCCAATGGATTTATTCATATTCTTATTTTCTTCTCTAAGATAGTTTATTCTCTCACCGGTTTTGATATCCTCCTGCCTTAGTTTATCCATCTCCTCCTTAATCTTCTTAACTTCTTCTCCACCGGTGTCAACTATTTCCTCTTCAACTACTCCTAACTCCTTGTTTAGCTGCATATAATGGTCTTTTAAACTAGAGGCTTTTTCAAGGAGTTTGTTTTGCTCTTCTCTATAACCCTCTATCTGTTTATTCACCTCTACTAGTTCCCTCTCCACTTCTTGTTTCTTCTTGAGAGCCACCTTTGTTTTAAGTTCATATAACTGGTTTTTAAGTTCCTTGTATCTGAGAGCTTCATCTCTATCCTTCTTTAATTGTCTTAGTTGAGACTCGATTTCATCTAGTATAATGTTTATCCTCTCAAGGTTTCTATCAACTTCTTCCCGCTCCTCCTCTGCTTTTCTTATATCTTCATCGAAATGACTTATACCAGCGATTTCATCTATTATCTTCCTCCTCTCCACTCCACTCATCTCAATAATCCTAGTTACATCTCCTTGTTGAACTATGTTATAGTTACTACCAGATAACCTAGCATGCATTAGTATCTCGTTGAATTCCGAGTAACTATAGGGTTTACCATTTATATAGTAGTAGGTGTAGTAGTTATCTGGGTTATTCCTAAGTGGAGCACGTTTTATCATCCTAGTTAATACCACTTCATCTGAGTCTACTGGGAAACGACGATCCATGTTATCGAAAACTAGGGATACCTTACAGTATTTAGCAGGGTTCTTATGTTTTCTTCCACCATTGAATATTAGATCAGTTAATCTCTCTGCTCTCATCATCCTTGAGCTTTTTGTTCCAAGTACAAAGAGTATAGCATCAGCTATGTTACTCTTCCCGGATCCATTTGGACCAGTTATAACTGTGAAACCTGGGAAGAATGGTATACTGAGTTTCCGTCCAAAAGACTTGAAATTCTCCATCTGTAGTTCCTTTAGGTACAGAGGTATCCCACCCCAACCCTTCTACACGTGTTTCTCCTAATTTAACTTTGTAAATTCTTGTTGGGTATATAAGGTTTTAAGGCAAATAGATTCAAAGGTAGGAAACGCCTGAAAAATTAGTATTCCCCTGCTAGGAAACCAAAGGAGTAGTATCGATTCCGTTGTTTCCTCTTCCTTGTCTCCTTCTCCATATGAAACTTCCTTGAAGTACATGGTTGATAAATCTATGGTGTAGAAATCTACAAAATGGAAAAGAATCATAGGTTTCTGGAATTGTAAAAGAAAAACAATGTTAAAAACTCGTAATTTATTTATTCGGGAGGAATAGATATGAGTAAGAGGGGGATTTGCAGTTGCTGTAGTGTTAATGATGACTATTATGCCATTAAATGGATACTCATCTAAGGCTGGTGTTAGAACTATTTTTGTCTTCCATAGAGTAGATGGAAGCATTGAGAGAGTGGTTGGGGGGATAAATCGTCAAATCCTTGATGGGTTTGAGGGATCAGTTAATACACCAGTGGTTTATAGTAATGCTATGTGTATTGTGAAGGGAATAGGTGTAACCATTACTGTTTCCACCATTCATACCAGTTTACACCATTATTATTGGCAACTCTCTTCACTTGTTACCACTGAGAATGGAGTGATGAGTGACTGGGAGTACATGGCTACTCTGTACTCCATTCATTGGTTTTATCCATATGGTTTTTGTTCGCAGGTTTAACAGGAGTAGTTATAGCTATTAGTAGAGGATAAAAAACTGGTTATAGAGGTTTAATAGAAACAAAAACTCAGATTTATCCTATACAAAAATATTTATATCTGTTATATATATTATGGTTGTGGAGAATGGGGAAACTACTTTTAAATCCATCTTTCCTCACCATCCCATCCACCCTTCCCCATTCTCCTAAGATAAATTTTAACTCGTTTTGCTTAAAAACTTTTAGATTTTAGGGATAGTTGAGGGAAAAACCAGGTTAAACCTTCATGGGGATTTAGAGAGGAAACAGGTTTCTTCAACAAAGTATATGAGTGGAATAGGTTTATGCCGCGGGAGGGATTTGAACCCTCGACATCACGGTCTTCAGCCGTGCACT
>CAZCPZ010000162.1:0-4417 GCA_964499875.1 uncultured Thermoplasmatales archaeon
ACCAACCATTATGTTCATGAGCAATTATATTAGGCTGATTAGGTCTATCACCGGTTGCTTGAAAAGGTAGTGTTTTTCCAATCCAGTAGCTTACTGCTTCAATAGCTGTTGGATGCTCCTTTATACATTCCCTCCATATCCTATTAGGTGGTTGCTTATATGATTCTTCATCCCATAGGAATTCTATATCTCTTATCTTCTCCTTAAGTAGTGGGTATCCAATGTCATTATGGTAGAATAAATAGCTCCTCCAGAAGGAGTTATATATCTTCTCTACTGGTTCACCTAGTAATCTAGGGTGAACTATATACCAGTAGTATATCATTGGTGGTAGTAGTCTCTCCTCTATGGTGTCATTAGCTAATACTTTATACTGTATGGTTGAACCATAGTTTCCTCTCTCATCATTGAATTCTACTATATCTGCATATTTTATCCATTTATCTAGCTCGTATAATGTCTCTGCGTTTTCTCTTACTACTTCTACAGATGGTGGTTCACCTAATGGAGAATATGCTATAGAGAAAGCTATTTCATCTACTAATTTTTTATCTGCATCTAATATTAGTTTAGCATAATCCATTGAATTGTTTACATGTATGAGTTGCTCTAGTAGTCTTCTATGCATCCATCTAGGTGTTTTTACAATAGCTTTAGTAACATCTTCCTTTAGATTATACACCTTACTAGGTACTATTATGGAGTTGTTTATCGCTGAGAGAGTTGCTATTAGATACTCATGTGGTTTTAACTCAATTTGTTGCTCTAGAGATGCAAGTGTTAGCGATGGTTGACTAGTTTGAACAGGCACTGATATTAATAGTGTTAATACTAGTAGAGGTAGATGTTTGATGGTGTTTTTCACCTCCAAAGAAATTTAATTACTTCTATCCTATAAATATGTTGGGGTAGTGTTTCTTGCAATACTTCCTCATAGAACAACTATTGCATTTTGAAGCTGAGTTATGGTTTCTATTAACCTTCATTCTATGATTAAGGATGTCATTCATCTCTCTAATTGTTTTATCTAACTTGAATCTGGACTCTGGGTTAAAAGGTATAGCATATTCTTTACCTGTATCATAGTATACCAGTATACCATAGGGTGTGAACTTGTGATATGAATCCTCCACTAGTTGACAGTATGCTATGAGTTGCATAACGTGATGCTCCTCTGGTTTTTCATGGTAACCTGTTTTAACCTCAACGGGTATAAGGCAACCTCTTTGTTCAACTATATAGTCTGGTTTACCAGTCAATCTATACCTAGCTGAGAACAAGCTTTTACTTGGCTGATGTAGATCCATGTATCTAATCCTTCCATCTTGGATTAAATGAGTGTATTTATTCTCCTTGACCCTTTTGCTCATTAGATATGAGATGATTATTAAGGATACACCGGATATAAGTGAGGTTAGACTTATCAAGGTTATACCCATATTAACCCCATTATGATTAGTGCTATGGAGAATAGTAGTAAGAATACCCCCATTATTCTTAGATGCATAACTATATTTGTTTCTCTCTGGATAATATCAATCTCTTTACCTAGTAGAATGTGTTTCTCTTTTCCACTCCTAGTTTTTTCCTCCTCCGGTGTATACCCCTGTCTCTGCAGTATCCAGGAAATTGGGCAGAAATGGTATTGAGATACCTCAGAGGCTTTAATCAAATGTTTCTTAACCATAAACCCTGTTTACTAAAAGAATATCTCCCTCATATAAGTCTACTCATGGGGTCATTGAAAATACAATCTCACTACATAAAATTTATAATCCATAATCTATAAATATAGATTGGTGAGTTATTACGATAACAGGCTTTGCTTTAATTAAGAATAAACCTGGTACGGAATTCTGGGTGTATAGTAGATTATTAAATGAACCAGAGATAAAAGAAGTATACCCATTGTTTGGTGCATACACCTTCTTGGTGAAGATAGAGGCAATAGATGCTGATATGGTGGGTCGCATAGTATTAGAGAAGATAAGATCTATTGAGGGAGTCACCGAGACTATGACTCTACTTGAGTTTCCATTACATAAAAAACAGCCCAATTTGGATAATCTATTTTAAGAGGATACATATTGCAGGTTCTCACTAAGAGAAGAGAGGGTTACACACTATGGAACTAGGTATTAGAAGAGAGGATAAGAATAAATGGGAGCGGAGAACACCACTTATACCAGAGGATGTTAAAAAACTTAAAGAGGAACAAGGTATAAATACTATTATTCAACCTTCTAATATAAGGGTTTTCTCAGATGAATCCTATAAGAAAGCTGGAGCAGCTGTTCAAGAGGATTTATCCCAATGTAAAGTTATCTTCGCTATAAAAGAGATACCCAAGGATTTCTTTGAGGAAGATAAAACCTATGTTTTCTTCTCCCATACAATTAAGGGTCAACCATATAATATGCCTATGTTGAAACAGATGATGAACCTAGGTTGCACCTTAATAGATTATGAACGAATCGTTGATGAAAACAATCGTCGTCTAATATTTTTTGGAAGATTCGCCGGTATAGCAGGAATGGTTGATACATTATGGGCGTTTGGTAGAAGACTCAAGGAGTATCATGGTGTTGAAACTCCTTTTGTGAAGGTTAAACAAGCTTATCAATATGGTAATGTAGAAGATGTTAAGAAGCATTTTCAAATACTAGGAGAGGAAATTAAAAGGAAACCCCTACCAGATATCATAACTCCATGTGTTATAGGATTCGCTGGGTACGGGAATGTATCAAGAGGTGCACAAGAAGTTTTAGATATATTACCTGTTGTTGAAGTTGAACCAGAGGATTTAAAACACATCTGGAGTAACCCTTCGAATAATTGTATCTATAAAGTCGTATTCAGAGAGGAGCATATGGTCGAACCTGTTTCTCCGAATCAACAATTTGATTTACAAGACTACTATGATAACCCAGGGAAGTATCAATCTATTTTTAACAAGTATTTACCATATCTGACTATTCTAATGAACTGTATCTACTGGGATCCTAGGTACCCTAGGCTAGTTACACGAAGGGATTTAAGAGAATTGAATCATCGTCTCCAAATCATAGGGGATATAAGCGTGGATATAGAGGGAGCTATTGAGGTTACAACAAAGGTTACTACACCTGATAACCCGGTTTTCACCTATAATCCAGATACTAACAGTGTAATAGATGGTTACAATGATGATGGTGTGGTTATAATGGCTATAGATAATCTACCATGTGAACTCCCACTAGATTCATCTAAGGAGTTTAGTAAGGCTTTATCCCCCTTTGTTCCAAGTATTGTTAAAGCTGATTATAGTATGGACTTTGATAAACTAGATTTACCAGTGGAGGTGAAGAAAGCAGTTATACTACATAAAGGTGAGTTAACCCCTAGTTACCAGTATATCCATAAGTTTTTATAAGGAATTCTTCTTCGCCCCCTTTGAGGTGAACATTTAGATGAAACATGTATTAGTCTTAGGTGCGGGAATGGTTTCGAAACCACTTGTTAGATACTTACTTGATCAACCAGGTGTTAGTGTAACGATGGCCACTAGAACTGTTAGTAAAGCAGAGGCTATAATAGATAATCACCCTGATGGTACACCTGTTGCATTAGATGTTAATGATGAGAAGAAACTTGAGGAACTTGTTTCTCAAGCTGAGGATGTAGTAGCGAGTATGCTACCATATACGTATCATGTTAAGGTTGCAAAACTATGTATCAAACATGGGAAACATCTTGTTACAACCTCATATGTTAGTGATGAGATGCGTGGTTTAGATAGGGATGCCAGGGATGCAGGTGTATTATTACTGAATGAGTGTGGTCTCGATCCAGGAATAGATCATATGTCAGCTATGCGTATCATACATAGAGTTGAGGAGAATAGTGGTAAAATCATTGGTTTTAAATCAACCACTGGTGCCTTACCATCTCATGAAGCCAATAATAATCCTTTTGGATATAAATTCTCTTGGTCACCTAGAGGTGTACTACTTGCCTCTAAGAACTCCGCTAGATGGATTGAGAATGGAAGAATAGTGGAGGTACCAGGAGAAGAACTTTTTGAACACTACTATCTAATGGACGTACCTGGTGTAGGAACCTTTGAGAATTATCCTAATAGAGACTCCGTGAAGTATAAGGATCTATATGGTTTGAGGGATGCTTTAACAGTCTATAGAGGAACCTTCCGTATGACGGGTTGGTGTGAGACAATGCGTGCCTTAGTAGCAATGGGTTGGCTTAGTGATCAACCTGTTTCATCATTTGATGGTAAAACCTATGGTGATCTAACTAGGTATCTTATAAAAGCGTCTCCATCCGGTGACCTAGTGGAGGCAACAGCTAAGTATCTTGGATTAAAAACTTATTCAGCTGTCATAAAGAGATTCCTATGGCTTGGTTTACTCAGTGATGAACC
>CAZCPZ010000163.1:0-4407 GCA_964499875.1 uncultured Thermoplasmatales archaeon
AGCGGAGATGGAAGTTGAAAAATGTGCAGATGCATGTGAGTACTTCGCTAAACATGGTAGGAGATTCTTGGAGGATGATGAAGTAGAGTTAGATAGAGATCGAAGCTATATTCGATTCACACCACTAGGAGTAATCCTAGGTGTTATGCCTTGGAATTTCCCTTTCTGGCAGGTTTTCCGATGGGCGATTCCATCTATACTAGCAGGTAACGTGTTATTACTTAAACACTCCTCTAATGTACCAAGGTGTGGATTTGCAGCAGAGGAGATATTCCATGATGCTGGTTTCCCAGAAGATGTATTCAAATACCTACCAATAGGCTCTAAGAAGACAAGGAGAATCATAGAGGATCCTAGAGTATCTGGTGTATCATTAACAGGTAGCACTGAAGCTGGTTCACTGGTTGCTGAAGCTGCAGGTGCAAATCTTAAGAAAGTAGTATTAGAGTTAGGTGGGAGTGATCCATTCATAGTTTTAGAAGACATAGATATTGAGGATATCGTTGAAACAGCAGTTAAAGCTAGGATGGTGAATAGTGGACAGAGTTGTATAGCTGCAAAGAGAATAATTATACTAGAGGAAGTATTTGATGAATTCACCGAGGGATTCACAGAAAAGGTTAGAAACCTAGTTGTTGGTGATCCACTGGATAGAGAAACAGAGATCGGCCCACTCGCCAGAATAGATATCTTAGAGTTGATAGAGAAGCAAGTAGAGGAATCCGCTAAGAGAGGAGCTAAGATATTGACCGGTGGTGAAAGATTAGATAGAAAAGGATTCTTCTATCAACCAACTGTTATAACTAATGTAGAGAAAGGTATACCAGTGTATGATGAGGAAACGTTTGGACCAGTGGGAGTATTAATCAAAGCAAAAGATGAAGAGGAAGCAATTAGGATTGCAAATGATACAACATATGGTTTAGGTGGAAGTGTTTGGACAAAGAATGTTAAAAGAGGAGAAGAAATCGCCAGGAGGATTGAAGCGGGTATGGTGTTTGTGAATGAGATAGTGAAATCAGATCCAAGGTTACCCTTCGGTGGAGTGAAGAAATCAGGGTTTGGGAGAGAACTCTCACATTATGGTATAAAAGAGTTTGTGAATATACAAACAGTTTACCTGCGGACACCATAGGGGAGATACTCTCTACCTAATAACTCTCTAGCTATAATTATACGCATAATATTTAGTGTACCCTCTGCACCTATAGAGTAGGATCTAACTCCTCTAATACCCATCTCCACGGGATACTCCTTCGTATAACCTATTGCTCCAAGCCAATCAGCTACTTCATTGAGTGCATCAAAAGCATACTGTGGAGCACGGAGTTTACTCATAGCAGCATAGAGTGCTATATCATGATGAGAAAACTTATTCTCCCCGTATAGTTTATCCATCATCCAAGCAGCTTTATAGGTTAAGAGTTTGATACTCTCTATATTCGTGTAGTGTTCAGCTAAGGGAAACTGTATACCCTCGAAGCATGCTAATGGGCGATCAAAAGAGCTACGATTCCTAATGTAATCCATACCTAGTTCTAATCCTGCTTCTGCTGCACCAACACATGTTGCACCAATCAGTGTTCTAGCAGCAGAGAAACCCTCCATTGCATAGTAGAAACCCTTGTTTAATTCTCCAACTAGGTGATCCTCTGGTATAGCTAGATTCTCCATTTTGAATCCACCTGTTGATATACCCTCTCTACCCATATCTTCGAGTATGGTAACGGATACACCTTCTACATCCTTTAATGGTACAGCGAAGAAGGAGAAACCCTTGTGTCCAGCAGATGGATCAGTTCTAGCTAGGGTTAAGTGTACTCCACCCATTCGATGAGACTCTGCTACTCCACTTATAAACATCTTCTCTCCATTTAAAACCCATTTACTACCTTTTTTCTCTGCAGTTGTCTTCACTGAACCAACGATATCAGACCCACCTGTTGGTTCGGTTACTGCTATACCACAAAAAGCTTCCCCACGTGTAACCTTCGATAAATATTCTTCTTTAACACTCTCTCTACCATATCTATCTAGTATGAAACCCCATGCTGCTTCAACTAGGTATAAAACTGGTATAGATAAACTTAGATCTGCTCTACCGAGTTCCTCTGCAGCAATAGAACTCATAACCCAGGATAGGTTTACCCCACCATATTCTTTTGAAACAGTTGGAGCAAGTAAACCCAGTTCACCCATCTTTCTAAGTAGATCCTCAGGGATTCTCTTCTCCTGCTCCATCCTCCTAACAATTGGGGTTATATTCCTCTCAGCGAATTCTCTAACTGTTTTCCTCCAAAGCTTTTCTTCTTCAGAGAAGCTAAAATCCATGATTTCACAACCTCCTTTAATTTATTCTTGGAACAGTTACACTCCCCTCAGGTAGAATAACTATGTATGGTTCTTCTCCTCTCTCCATTATAATGGATATAGCATCATCTACTGCCTCCTGTATAACCTTGTATGGTTTCATCAAAGCTTTTCTAATAACATCCTCATCTAGATCTGTAACAGCCCATAGTTGAGCCCAAGAAGCTACCTCCGCAATCTTAGCAGCCTTATGATACCCTAGTTTATAGCCTCTCTTAATTAACTCGTGCACCTCACTGGGATTAGAAGCTTGACTTAATAGTCTAAGGAAAGTCTCGTCTCCTACTCCACCATGACATTTTGAAACCAATATAAGTATACCATCTTCCTCTAAAGCAAGTTTTCCATTATCAAGAGCCTTCTGAGATTGATATAGGTTTACATCTAATGGTGGAGATGCTGCAGATAGTACTATGTTACCCTTGTGTTTAAGAGGTACAGAGAAAACCTCATTAGCATATGGAATAGCTGCTTCAAAGGAAGAATGTAAATCACCAGCAGTAACAGCATATATTTTACCATCCATTGTTACAACAGTTTGAATAGAGAAAACATTTAGATCCTCCATTATCCTAGATGCAACCTCCATCATATCCTCATGAACAGGGTTACCATTTAGAGCAAAGGTTTGCGCTTCTCTCTCCAAGGCGAAGCTATGGTTCATCTCAATAGTCTTATATCCACATACACCCGGTAGAAAGGATTTCCTACCACCAGTGTACCCTGCGAAGTAATGGGGTTCAACACTACCTATTACTATAATATTCCCGTAATCTAAAACCAATGGGTTAACATAGATCTCTGTTCCTCTGCTGGATCTCCCTCTATAAACAAGGTTTCTACTCCTAGCATCATGGATATGAATATACTCCTTGAATACATCATAGGTTTCTCCAAATATGGTTTTAAGTTCTTCCTCAGTTGGAGCTCTATGAGAACCTGTTGCAACTAGGAAACCTAAGTCATTAGAGTATTCTTGAAGCATCGGGGATAGAAACCCTAGTATCTTGGCTGTTGGAGTAGGTCGAGTAGCATCATTCACAATTACTAATAGATGATTGGATTCCTCTAGAAAAACTTTAAAGGATTCTCTGCCCAATGGTTGATCAAGAGCTTTAAATAATACATCTTTCTCATCTTTAACATCAACTTTCTTTGGTAGCAACACCTCTGTTGAGGCATTGAATTCTACTGGTATCAATCTACCTCCATATGGAATCTCTATTCTCATACTCCTTAACACCTAACCTTAAGAATCAAAGGTTTTTTCATATTAACGCCACCTCAGTATATTTATCAGGATTAGTAATGTAACTATGAAGCTAATGGAGTTCCCCACACAGTATACAATATCTCCTATTGAGAGAGAATATATGGATAACAAGATTATTCCCACTAGGAGCATCAGGAAGAAAGTGGAGCTTAAATCCTTAACTGACCTAGTTTTAATGGTTTTATAAAGCTGAGGTATACCTGAGCAGGATATTATGATGACACCTGCTAAACCTACAACCTCTATAAGTATAGAAGTCATCTAAAGGAAATGTATAGATGTGAAGGAGACATATAAAACCTTCTGTTTGAAACTACTTTGAAAAAACAATTAAATTCCAAACAAATTTAATAATATGGAAATATTTAAATAGAGTTTTTATGTTATATTTCTTAGAGAAAAGGGGGCTTTAAGATGAGAGAGTTTGCTTATAAGAAATATTTTGTCACTCTTGTTGGGATGCTGATGATAGTATCTATGATACCTGTATCTATTAGTAACCCTATGGAGAATGGTAAGGGAGTAATATATATAACTAAATATGATGACTCCACTGGTAGGATGAAGAAGGAACCACTAGCGGAGTTGAGTATAGAGGAGATGGAGAATCTTGTTTCTCAATTGGAAGAGATCTTTGAGAGTGAATATACTTTGAAGGATAAAGTGAGGTTATCACTTGGTTTACTGAGAGATGTGTTACCAGATGATTTTGACACCGATGAATACATAAGGTGCACAGAGAGCCTAGATGAGAAAAACGTGTT
>CAZCPZ010000164.1:0-4323 GCA_964499875.1 uncultured Thermoplasmatales archaeon
TCCTCTAAACCTTCTCTTATTACTAGAGCAGATAATGGATCAACATATAAGAAAGAAGTTTGTCTTCCAAACAAGGTGGATTTAAATTCATCGTTGATTCTAACAATGAAATCATTCTCTTCTAGGAAATCTAAGGTTTCATCTATTAAATCATGAAGTGAAGAAGAATCTGCCTGATAAGCATAAAACGTACTATCTATAAACTTATACATCTCCTCCATATTCCTTATAAAACCTGTTGAGATAACAGCTAGTATATGGGTTCTCAGCGACGCTTTATTTCCAAGTTTTGAGTATATTGGTTCAGTTTCTGCATGTATATATGTGGTTAGAATCTGCTGTTTCGTATACTCATCTTTTGCAATCGTTATAGCATCTCCATGTGTATCATACTGTGGTCTACCGGCTCTACCAGCTTGTTGTTTATACTCAAAAACCGGTATAGGTTTCATACCATAAACAGGATCGTATCTCCATAAGTCTCTTATTATAACTCTCTGTGCAGGTATATTTACTCCAGCTGCTAGTGTAGGAGTTGCAACCAAGCATTTTATAATTCGATTCTTGAAACCTTGTTCCACTATTCTTCGCTGGAAACTTGATAAACCAGCGTGATGAAAAGCTACACCTTGTTTAAGACAAGATGAGAGTTGTTTATCTATAGATGTCTGCTCCATTTGTTCCAGAAGAGAGTTGATCAAATTGTTTAACTCTTCTCTATCCTCATCACTCAGTAAATCCTTAACCATTCTACCTATTTGTTGAGCAACTGTTATTGTTGAACGTCGAGTATTCACAAAAACAAGAACCTGTCCACCATTACTTATAGATTGAGATACTAGGGTGATAAGTGGATTGGAACTCTTCTTAGGGATATCTTCGATTTCTCCAGTATTATATGTAATGGAGTTATCATAGTATACACCCTCTCTAAGGAGAACTGGTCTCCAGTTGGATGAGATAACCTCTGCATTGAGCCAAGCCCCCAGTTCCTTGGAATTCCTTATAGTTGCAGATAAACCAATTATTTGAGTTTTAGGGTTAACTGCTCTAAACCTCGCAATTAAAACCTCTAAAGTGGGTCCTCTATCGGGATCATGGATTAAATGTATCTCATCCACCACTAATACTCTAACTCTTTTAATCCATTTAGCACCATGTCTTAGAAGAGAATCCGCTTTCTCAGATGTGCAAACAATGATATCATATCTAGATAGATGCTGTTCGGATTCATCATAGTCCCCAGTGGATAAAGCTACTTTGAAACCCAATGGGGAAAAAGCCTGGAGTTCCTCATACTTCTCTCTTGCTAGAGCAACAAGAGGAACAACGTATAGAGCTTTTCCACCCTCGGATAATAAACGGTGTAAAATAGATAGGTATGCCACTAATGTTTTTCCACTGGCTGTAGGTATTGAAAGTAGAATATTTCTACCATCTAATATGTGTGGTATAGCAGCTTCCTGTGGAGGATAAAGATTTTTTATACCCTGAGATTCTAGAATCTCTATGATTCTATTATCAACTGGTAGCTCTTCTATTTTCATCTAACTTCTATGGAAATAGTAGGTATATCAAAAACTTTATTCAATACCTTATAGATTATATTCTTGATTTATATGGGTCGAAGACAAACAATGCAAGAAAAGTTTAGACAACAAATGAAAGCTTATCGTAGAAAAAGGATGAGAGTGGATAATACACCCTTTCTTCCACCAGATAGAGAAGTATGGGTCATGGATTCATTGAATCCAACAGAGAAGATAAAAGTGGATATAGTTAAAACAAAGATAAAAGATCATAGAGAGATAATAGTCAGTCTATCCTGCCCCGTATGTGGAAACCCTATGGAGTGGGATAGTCACTGGGAAGCTTTTGTATGTACTAAACACGGGAAAAGAGCAATTTATGAGATAGTTGGGAAAGATTAAGGTATATTTAAGTACCCCTCTTGTTATTCAATTTGAGCGAGAATGGTGAAATTATATGGCTGAAGAGAAAATAGGAGTTGTAGAGCATTTCTTCAACAAGGTTAGTGTAGCGGCAGTTAGAATCACCAGCGGAGAGCTCAAGATAGGAGACACGATACATATTGTAGGGGCCCACACTGATTTCACTCAAAAAGTTGATAGTATGCAGATCGATAGACAACCTGTTGAGAGAGTCATCGTTGGTGATGAAGTAGGAATAAAGGTTGTAGAGAGAGTACGAGAAAAAGATTTAGTATACAAAGTAGTAGAGGGATGAAGAGATGAAGGAGTTAGCAGAAGTAAGAACATTAAAAGTGAACAGGTATATAATTATTGATGATGAACCTTGTAAGATTGTAAGTATAACAACTTCTAAACCGGGGAAACATGGTGAAGCAAAAGCTAGGATTGAAGCCATTGGATTATTTGATGAACAAAAGAGGAGTATAGTTAAACCAGTAACTCACAAAGTAAATGTTCCCATCATCAATAAGGGAACAGCTCAAGTGATAGCAGTTATGGGAGACACTGTACAGCTAATGGATATGGAAACCTATGAAACCTTTGAGATGCCTATATCAGAAGAGCTGAAAGATAAACTAGAAGCTGGGAAAGAAGTGCAGTATCTACAAGCTCTTGGAAGAAGAAAGATTACTCGAGTATAATAAAAAGAAGACTTTTAAGCAACCAAAATAGAAAACCTTTGTTTAGAGGTGAATAGAATCATCTATGGAAACAGAAGGATATTTCGCAGATGCTGAAACTGATTTTAAGGAGGCAAGGTTTGTAATATTTGGTATACCATATGATAAAACAGCTTCATTTAGAAGAGGAGCAAAAGAAGCACCTAGTAGTATACGAGAAGCTAGTTGGAATTTTGAAACATATAACATGAAAACAGGTTTAGATTTCAGAGATATCCCCGTTCATGATTTTGGAGATATCTCCACCTCCAATAATGATTCACCTGTGGAGATGATTAATAAGGTTAAAGATTTATCAAACAAAGTAGTGGTGGAAGGGAAAACACCGGTGGGTATAGGAGGAGAACACACTATAACCATTGGGATAACCTCTACTCTCCCATCAGATACTATGGTAATCAGTTTCGATGCGCATCTAGATTTTAGAGATAAATATCAAGGTGAACCATATAGTCATGCATGTGTGATGCGTAGATTAGCGGATCACATAACAGCAGATAACATAGTTGTAATCGGTGTGAGATCAGCTGAGAAGAGAGAACTTCTAGAAGCAAAGAGAGAAGGCTTAAGGTACTATGATGCCTTCACAATTTTCAATAAAGGATTAAATTGGGTTTTAGAGGAATTAATGGAGGAAATAACTGGTAGAAAAATCTATTTAACAATAGATATAGATGTAGTGGATCCAGCCTATGCTCCTGGTACTGGAACACCAGAGCCCTTTGGATTGAAACCTATAGAGGTTTTAATGTTTATAGAGAGAATAGCTCCATGGATCATAGGCTTTGATTTAGTAGAGGTATGTCCACCTTTTGATAATGGAGAAACCTCAATACTAGCTGCTAGATTAATTCGATCAACTATAGAGATGATATGGCTCAAGAGAAAGGATTAGGTTAATATATGTAAACACTGTTCACTCTTGGTATGCAGAGGGAAAAAACTGCAGCTATAGTACTCATAGTAATAATTGCTGGAACACTAGGGTTCTACCTAGCTAATGTATATGGGGGAGATGTAGTAGAAAACATTTTTCCATCTAAAACAGAGATAATATATGATAAGAATATGGTTCAACTAGGTGACTGTGTGAAGGTAAACTATATTGGTAGATTCCATGGAAATGGAACAGTATTTGATACAACCTATGAAAGTGTAGCTAAAAAATGGGGTTTATATGATGAGAACCGGAGTTATAAACCATTAAAGGTTTTTGTAAACCCAAATGGAGACTTAGTAGTTCCATCTGGTTATGAGAATTATACATCCAACATGATCCCCGGTTTCCTAGAGGCACTTATTGGGATGAAGAAGGGAGAAAATAAAACTGTATCTATCCCACCAGATAAGGCATATGGAGTCTGGAATACAACTCTTGCAGAAGAGTATGGTTTAAGCCCTTATCCAATAGATTACGTTGTGAATGATACACAGAAGATGGAAAAAAGCATCTTCACTGCTTACTTCCCAGATGTGAATTTAACAGTCAATAACACCTTCGACTGGGGAGAGAAGATGATTGGAATCAATGATACATTATACGCGGTTATAACAAATGTAACAGAGGGAAACATAACCTATAGGCTTCTACCAGTAAATGGAACAACATTCCCGATGCCTCTCTTCAACTGGACTGTGACTATCCTAGT
>CAZCPZ010000165.1:0-4314 GCA_964499875.1 uncultured Thermoplasmatales archaeon
TATTAAAGCACTTGTGACCTTCAATGGAGACTTATTGATGGAAAATGGAGAATACACTATATCTGTCAACAACTTAGATATTCCTTTTGAGGATGTTAAATTCACGGTTACAGTATATGGATGTAAAGACATTGAGTTAAGTGGTAGGAAACCTATATGGAATGGATTATATACACCATGGGTTACATTATCTGCTAATGCTGTTAATGGAGTAGCTTCCCTATCATACTCCATTCCACCTGGCAAGTACGATGTTTCCATGAGTATAAAGTCGAATCAAAAACAAGTTGAGGTTGAAGTTATAGCTGCTGGTTTAATAAGAACAGATGAAAAAGGTTTCTTCAGCTACTCCTATGATACCTCACTAGGGGTACCTGGGAATCTTGAAGTTTCAATAAATGGTTTATCAAAAACATTTATGTTATCAAAGTCTCACTCAGGGGGTAACAACGTGGAGTCAAGGGAAACACCAAATCATGACAGTAAACACACCTCTCCCCCTTGTGTTTCTACTCCAGAGAAAACAAGTTCTTCAACAGAGACTAAAGATGAAAAAGATGTAGAGGATAATTCAAATAATGAGGGTGAGGAAACCATAGCTTCAACAAAGGAAGTGGAATACGAAGATAGTTATTTCACAGGAAACGCTGAGAGGAACGATACTGAATCACAAATGGAATTAATAGATAATCAAGACGATGAAATAACTGGGCCAATCTCCATAAATGATGTCACTAATGGTCTCTCGCTTGACTCTCTATGGGATACATTAACAGGATTCCTAAGTGGTTTATTCTCAATATTTATCTGAAAACACCCTCTCTTCTACAACACTTTTATCTACATGTGAAAAGATTTTAACCATTGAGGTTTAAATGAGAGACATAATACTTGGTGTAACCACCTCCACAATACTAGTAATAACAATATTTATCCTACCCGACATAGTTTTCCTTAGAATTATACTGGGGCTACCATTTATATTATTTCTACCGGGGTACTTCCTCATCGCTGCTTTATTCCCTGGTAAAGAAATCGATTGGATTGAAAGGATTGCTTTAAGCTTCGGTTTAAGCATAGCAGTAACTCCTCTAATTGGTCTAGGTCTAAATTATACCCCATTTGGTATAAGACTTATACCGGTAACCCTCCTCCTCTATGTCTTTATACTATCATTCTCCATGATAGCATATATTAGGAGGAAACACTTACCAGAGGATGATAGATATAACCTACCAAGTCTAACATGGTTACTAAAAAAAACTTTTTCAACATCCTCTAAACTAGATAGAATACTTAGTGCAATACTAGTATCCAGTATAATTATCTCCATAGGAACATTGATTTTCATAATAATTACTCCACGGGAAGGAGAAAGTTTCACAGAATTCTACATATTAGGAGAGGAAGGTAAAGCCTATGGTTATCCTACTAGTTTATCTATTGGAGAAAACTTTTCCATAACAATAGGTTTAGTTAACCATGAACATAGAACAGTTAACTATACAATAGAGATATGGTTAGTTAATTACTCGATGCATAATGATACTATGGTTATCAATCACCTATACTACATGGACTCAATAGTGGTTTCGCTCGAAAGTATACCTGTGAATGTTGAAGAAAACTGGTCTCCCCAGTGGGAAAGAAAAGTTAATCTATCCATAAACAAGTCTGGTAAATACAAGTTATGGCTCCTACTTTTCAAAGAAGAAACCACTCCACCTACATGGATGGAGGATTACGCTGGAACCAGTTATGAGGAAAAAATTATAGCGGCAGTAGAGGGAGAAGTGCAGAGTTTAAACCTTAATATAGAGGTTCATGAATAATAGTAGAAAATATATAGGAAAAAACCTTTTGGTTCGCTGTTATGTATCAAGATTTTAAAAAATGTATGTGGTGAAGAGAGTGGAACCAAAGAAAGGTACCACTTAAAGAACATGTTTTTCAAAGATCCTTCATCCATAAGTTGTTGATAAGATACTGGGTTTTAAAGGAATTGGTTTCCTTAAGAAGATGTGTTTTAGTTCAGCTAATCTGGTTATTCATCGATTAGAAAATGCTGATATCAGTAGGACTTTTTATCTCCTCAAATTACTCCTCTACACAAGTTTTAAATAAAAAAATTTTATATACCTAATTTTGATCTACTTTATGAGGAGGTAATGGAGGGTTAGGCTATGAAAAGAACAATATCTCTCGTAGGAATTGTAATTATCCTTGTTAGTGTATCTATAGTTAATGCTATCCCGAGAAGTACAGAGGGTATTAGTGGTCACGTCTTCTACCCAACAGATGATGCAACGATACGTTACAATAGAGATACACCTGATGGAGATACTGAATATATGTCCGTTAGAAATATGCATGGTGCTCCAGGTACACCAGGATGGGAGAAAGATTCTTTAATAAAATTTGATATCTCCTCGATACCAAAAGGAAGCAAGATTTATTCCGCTAAACTAAGATTATATTATCATCATTGGCATGATAATAACCCAGTGGGTAGGGAATTAAGAATCTATAGGTTAATAGATGATTGGAGTGAAGAAACCGTACACTGGTTTAATCAACCACAACATGTATCTTCTCCAACTGATGCTTCCCTGGTACCAGCTACTACAGGTATATGGATGGAATGGGACGTTACGGCTGATGTTCAAGATTTTATTAATGGGGGTATACCAAACTATGGTTGGATTATAAAAGATGAGATGTATTGGGGGGACTTCAATATACCTATAACTTATTTCACAACAAAGGAATACGGAGCGTATACACCTTATCTGGTAGTTGAAACAGTTGACAGTGGGAATAATCCACCTAATAAACCTGATAGACCTAGTGGAGAGATGAGTGGAAGAGTAGGAGGAGTGTACACTTATTATAGTAGAAGCACCGATCCAGATGGTGATGATATCTACTACTATATTGATTGGGGTGATGGAAGCTATTCAGGTTGGATAGGTCCATATACATCTGGCTCGATAGTATCCGCTTCACATACATGGATAACACCAGGTAGCTATGAGATTAGAGTTAAAGCGAAAGACGTCCATGGTGCTGAGAGTGAGTGGAGCGATCCATTACCAGTGTCGATGCCACTGTTTTCTTTTCAACACATAGGCATTCTGATTAAACCAATGGTTCCTGATTTACTAAAATCTATTCTAAATAAATTTAACATACCATAGTTAATGGGGTTACAGAGAGATGAAATATACATTAATAGTTTTTTCTACGTTGTTTATGATCATCTCCTCCACCACCATTACACCCTATGCTACTGCTCGAGTAATCGATGGTTTAAACACGATGTATTCTAGGATCTATCCACCTTATCCATACTTCCCTTGTTTTTCAAATAAAACCTTGGTTAAAACCGCTATCATTCTTTTTTCCTTGGCATTGGTTTGCTACTCTGCAGGTGTTATCTCGGAGTTAATGATCGGTGTGCTTAAGCCATGGCATGTTAGATTATTCTGGCTTGGTTTCCTATTTGAAGTAATTGGAGCAATAATCATGTTTATACTAGGTAGAGGAGAATTATATCCCATACATATGTTAGTGGGTGGTATTGCCTTGGCTTTAATAATAATTCATAACATCCTAGCTAGTATTGTAATCAAAACAGGGATTACAACTTTAGCTGCTATCTTTCCAAAAGTTAGTTTATCTATCTACATAGTTTGGTTAATTGCATTTGTAACAGGTGTGATTATAGGAATGAAACAACCAAAGCAGGTAGACATAGTGAGTTTCCTCCCACATAATGAGCATTTATGCGGAGAAATAAATTAAGTAGTAGACATTATTATCGATGAGGAAATAACCCTGATTTGAACATAAAAGGGGAGTTAGTGAGATAAGCCGAGGTAAATATATTGAGATAGTTTCTATATTATTAGTTTTTTTATTTCTCTCATTCTTGAATGGTGTAGTTATGAGCAGTGAGAAATTCATGGGTTTTAAAGATGAGGCTGATAATAAAGAGTATTTAGCAGGGATTCACAGTGAGAAAACTTATCTAGTAGCGGTTGATCCACCTAGATTAACAAGTATAGAGAATTGTAGCTTAGTCAAAAGATTTTCTGGAGAGGAGTTGGAAAACTTAACAAACTCTCTTTCATACCTCAACCACTCTGAGAATAAGAGTGTTAAAGAGGTTATAGATGAGGAACTAGATACACTAAGGAGTTTATGGTTTACTACCAGAGGGGGGTTTACAATGGATAATATTGAATCTGGTATCCTACTTGATTTTAAATCAAGATAGAAGCAGAAGCCCATTCAAGGGTATGAGATTTTCTT
>CAZCPZ010000166.1:0-2554 GCA_964499875.1 uncultured Thermoplasmatales archaeon
ATCTAAACATATTTCTTCTATTATACTCTCTGCTATGAAACACTATGAGCATCTTAGATCAGCTATGAACATAAGCTATAACCCTAGGGTTATCAATGTCGCTGAGGAAAAGGGGTTAAAAATAGGTTTTTTTAACAGGGAAGATGAACCAGAGGAGTCTTCATCAACCATGGAGTGGGGGACAAGCTATGCACTCACTAAGGCAAAGCAACCATTGGATATAATATATGATGAAGGTGGGGTAGGTAAAGAACCAATGATTAGAATCCTAGGGAGGAATCCTAGGGAGGTTATAGGTAAACTCAAATTACTGCAGAGAGCATAAGAAGGCGAAAGGTTTATTAATATTATATGGAATAGGAAAATTTAAGGAATACCAAAGAAGACTAGGGAGGAATAGAAAATGCCAGAAAATGAAACAAGTGAGGAAAACGTGATATATGTAGGAAACAAACCCCCTATGAGCTATGTCTTAGCTGTAGTGACACAGTTCAATGGTGGGTCAGATGAAGTAACTATAAAAGCACGTGGTAGAGCTATCAGTAGAGCAGTTGATACAGCAGAGATTACACGAAACAGGTTTATCAAAGATGCCAAAGTGAAATCTATAAACATTGGAACGGAAACCATTACGAATGAAGAGGGGAGAACCTCTAACGTATCCTCAATAGAGATAACTCTAACAACCAAGAAGTAAAACTATTGGGGTTATACACCTAAAAACCTCGACTATTTACAGGGGCGTAATATTTCTACCCCCTTCTCTATTTTTTATGATATATATTAATTTGGGGCGAAATTGTTTTAATTAATTATTGGTATCCTCTACACTGGTACTCCAGCATGGTACATTATATTATTATAACAGGTGGCGTTGTATCAGGTCTTGGTAAGGGTATAACCACTGCATCTATTGGGAAGCTTCTACAGTTACATGGGTATAAGGTTACTGCGATGAAGATTGACCCATATATCAACTGTGATGCTGGAACGTTGAGACCAACTGAGCATGGCGAAGTCTGGGTTACAGAGGATGGAGGAGAAATCGATCAAGACCTAGGACACTATGAGAGATTCCTCGATATAAATATACCCAAGCATCATAATATCACTACTGGTCAAGTATATAGTGCTGTTATTGAGAAGGAGAGAAGAGGGGAATACCTTGGTAAAACTGTGCAGCCTATTCCTCATGTAACTGATGAGATTAAACGTCGCATTAAAAAACCCTCAGAGGAAGGAAACTATGATTTCATTCTTGTAGAGATAGGTGGAACAGTTGGAGACTATGAGAATGTTTTATTCCTTGAAGCTGTTAGGCAGATGAAGCTAGAGGGGGAGAAAGTTCTATTTGTTCATGTAACATATGTTCCAGTATTAGAAGCATTAGGTGAAGCTAAAACAAAACCTACTCAGCATTCTGTTAAACTATTAAGAGAGATTGGTATTCAACCTGATTTCATTGTCGCTAGATCAGAGCATCCCTTGGATGATGTTAGGAAGGAGAAAATCGCTTTGTTTTGTAATATACATGAGGAGGATGTCATATCTAATCCAAATATCGATAACGTGTATGCATTACCATTACTACTTGAGGAGCAGAATCTTTGTCAGAAAATCCTTCATAAACTAGGTCTTAGAAAAGACCGGAGGAATCTTAAACCATGGGAGGAGTTTATAGAGAGGATTAGAAATCTTGAGGAAACAATTACTATTGGAATAGTTGGGAAATACTTTGATATTGGAACATATAAACTCTCTGATTCTTATATATCTGTTATAGAAGCAGTTAAACATGCCGCGTGGAATAACAACTATAATCCTAGTATCCAGTGGATTGACTCTAAGGTTTTTGAGAGAAAACCTGAGAAACTTGAGATGCTAGATGAGTATGATGGGGTAATTGTACCAGGTGGCTTTGGTTTATCTGGTATAGAAGGGAAGATTGAAACTATTAGATATGTTAGGGAACATAACATTCCATTCTTAGGGTTATGTCTAGGTATGCAGCTCGCTGTTGTTGAGTACGCTAGGAATGTCTGTAAACTTGAGGATGCTCATTCAACAGAGATTAAAAAAGATACTAGGCATCCAGTTATAGATGTTCTACCGGAGCAAGTTAAGATTCTACAGGAATCCCGGTATGGTGGAACTATGCGTCTAGGAGCATACCCAGCTATCCTCAAGAAAGGTAGCTTAGTATACCAGTTATATGGTAGGAGGAAGATCTATGAGCGTCATAGACATAGATATGAGGTTAATCCAGAGTATGTTGATGTACTTGAGGGACATGGACTAGTTTTCTCTGGTAGATCACCTGATGGTGTATTGATGGAGTTTCTAGAGTTACCAGGGCATCCTTATTTTGTTGCTACTCAAGCACATCCAGAGTTTAAATCTAGACCTATGAAACCTGCTCCGCTCTTCAATGGTTTAATAAAAGCAGCTGCTGCTAAGAAAATGGTTAGTGAAGTAAAAACTTAGTAAATATGTTATTTATTATTTAGGTATTCATGTATTGCTTTAGCTGCTTTTTTACCAGCACCCATAGCTA
>CAZCPZ010000166.1:2654-4258 GCA_964499875.1 uncultured Thermoplasmatales archaeon
TTATTTAGGTATTCATGTATTGCTTTAGCTGCTTTTTTACCAGCACCCATAGCTAGGATTACTGTTGCTGCACCTGTAGCTATGTCGCCACCTGCGAATACACCAGGTATATTTGTCCTACAATACTCGTCAACCTCGATGTTACCTTTCTTACCAATCTTGAGATTCTTCATAACCTGTGGTATAAGTGGATTTGGACTTTGACCAACTGCTATGAGAGCTGTATCAATCTTTATCTTAAACTCTGAGCCTTCTATGGGTATCGGTCTTCTACGACCACTTTCATCTGGTTCACCAAGTTTCATCTTTATGCATTCAACAGCCTTGAGATCACCATTCTCATCACCGATGAATCTAACAGGTGTAGTAAGTAGTTTGAAGATTACCCCTTCTTCTCTTGCATGCACTATCTCTTCGTCTCTAGCGGGCATCTCTTTCTCTGAGCGGCGATATATGATATAGGATTTCTCTGCTCCTAGCCTGAGTGCTGTTCTAGCGCAATCCATAGCAACGTTACCAGCACCAAATGTTGCCACTATTTTACCGATTTTAACAGGTGTATCGTATTCTGGGAAACGATAAGCTTTCATGAGGTTAACTCTTGTTAGAAACTCGTTTGCAGAGTATATACCATTTAGATTCTCTCCGGGTATACCTAGGAATCTTGGTAGTCCTGCTCCTGTAGCGATGAAAACAGCATCGTGTTCCTCTAGGATCTCCTCTATTGGAATGGTTTTACCAACAACTACGTCATAGGCTATCTTCACACCTAGCTTAGTGATGTAGTCTACCTCTGCTTCTACTATCTCCTTGGGTAAACGAAACTCTGGTATACCATACATTAGTACTCCACCGGGTGCATGTAGTGCCTCAAATATTGTTACATCGTACCCTAGCTTTGCTAAGTCTCCTGCGCAGGTTAAACCAGCTGGTCCAGAACCTATAACCGCTATTTTTCTACCATTTGGTTTAGCTCGCTCTGGTATCCTAACACCATGCTCTCTCTCGTAGTCTGCAACGAAACGCTCTAGACGCCCTATACCAACTGGTTCCCCTATTTTACCTAACCTACATTTACCCTCGCATTGTTCCTCATAGGGGCATACTCTACCAGATATAGCGGGGAGACTATTCTTCTCCTTGATGATTTCAATGGCTTTATCGAAATCACCTTTGGCTACGCATGCAATGAATCTAGGTATATCTATTCCAACAGGGCAACCATCTACACAGGGTTTATCTTTGCATTGAAGGCAACGTTGTGCTTCTTTTATCGCTGTCTCAGCATCATAACCATATGGTACTTCTCTAAAGTTTTTGATTCTTTCTTTGGGAGTCTGCTCAGGCATCTCATACTTTGTTTTCCGTACAGCCATTCTATATCACACCCGCTAGTTTACAGGCTTCTTGTTCCTCTTCAATAAACCTTTTATTCCTCTGCATAAGGTTATCATAGTCAACTAGATGCCCATTGAACTCTGGTCCATCTACGCATGCAAACTTCGTTTCTCCTCCAACTATTACTCTGCATCCACCGCACATACCTGTTCCATCAACCATTATAGGGTTGAGACTGACAATGGTTTTAATACCATGTTTCTTTG
>CAZCPZ010000167.1:0-4245 GCA_964499875.1 uncultured Thermoplasmatales archaeon
ATCCTGGATGGGAGGAATGGATATGGTTAACGGGTGCAGACTCAGGTGCCTTGCTTCTAACACCAGGGGAATATATTATACCATTGAATTTCAATGCAAGAGAAATCTATACTAAACTACTGGAGAGTGATTATAGTGGTGTATTCAAGGTATGGATTGGTATTAGAAACGCTACAACTTGGGAGGATATTGATCATATAGAGTATACCACTAGGAGTTATAGCTACAGTGACTTTCCAGCTCCAGGTGTAATCATAGTTGATATGCCAAGTGGAGAATGTGATTATATAAACGGTTCCTATCTAACTATTAATGTAACTATTAATGTACAAGATGAGACTTATAGCGGTGAGTATGATCTACATGGTGGTGTTCACTATATAGATAACTATGGTGGATGGTGGTTTATAACAGGGACTGGTAGGAAAGTTGTTCTCGTTAATGGAACACAAACTATTCCTCTAAACTTTAATGCCGGGGAGATACATGATAAACTACCAGATGGCTACAATAATAATCTAACAGTGTGGATTGGTTTAGGTGCACCAACTGAGGAAGGAGGATGGGAGGAGATAACAAGCAAAGAGTACATGACTAGGGTATATGAGAGAGATGATTTCCCTGGACCCAAGGTCACTATAGATGTCCTAGATGAGTACATAAATGGATCCCATCTAACCCTCAACCTTAGTTTAAACGTATCTAGTGGTTGCAGTGGAGACTATGATATTCATGGTGGTTTACACTGGGTGTATAATAACCCTGGTGGTTGGGAGGAATGGCGTTTCATAACAGGAACAGGGAGATGGATTCACCTAGTAGAAGGAACCAACAATGTTTCTCTTAACTTCAATGCTGGTGAAATCTATGCTTCTGGTAAAAATGGGCCATATAAGGTATGGCTTGGAATAGAGAATATCACCACTCGCGAACAGATTACTACTAGAGAATATGAAACAAAACCCTATAATTATACTGATTTTCCTCCTCCAGGTTTAGAAATAGCTGGTATAGATGATCACATAAATGGTTCCTATCTCACTGTTAATGTAACGATAAATGTTTCCTCCGATGAGTACAATGGAACATATGAGGTTCATGGTGGAGTACATTGGGTTGATACAAGTCATGGTTGGGAGGAATGGCGTTTCATAACAGGAACAGGTAAACAAGTGGAATTAGTTAATGGATCAAATAATGTGTCTCTCAACTTCAATGGTAAAATGATATATCAAAGTAAACATGATGGTCCATATAAATTATGGATTGGGATAAGTAACATTACTACGTGGGAGGATATAGCACATATAGAAGGTGAAACCAAATACTACAACTACACAGATTTTCCATCACCAGGAGTGATAATAGCTAGTAGTAACATATCTGATTATGCAAATGATACTAATGGAGATGGAAAAGCAGATTACCTAACGATAAATGTTACACTATATATATCAGAACCTGGGGATTACTTCCTAGAAGGTGGGCTTCATTGGATATCCGGTTATGAGTGGCGTTGGATAACATGGAGTGGTGTAGAGATAAATGATACATTATCAGGAGAGCAAGTAGTTCAACTCAACTTTAACGGCAAAGATATATCTGCTGCAGAAGACGAGGGATGGAGTGGAGGTAAACTAGTTGCATGGATAGTTGTTAGGAATACTACAACCTGGGAGGAGATAGCTAATGTTGAACCACCATATATAACTAGGAATAGTTATTCACCAACAGATTTCTCTCTACCACCAGCTTTATTCAACCACACAGTTGGTTTCATAGATGAAGGAGTTAACACAACAGGTGATAGTAGATTCGAATGGCTTAGAGTAAATATCTCCCTAGATGTAATAGAAGATGGAAACTATAGTTTATCTGCGGCACTTTTCAATCCATCTCAGAATACACTTATAGTAGCTACAACCATAGAACCTCTCTTACTAAATAGTGGTAGAAACCAAACAGTATCTATACTCTTCAATGGATCCAAGATTAACCTTAGGAGATATAATGGATCCTTCGAGTTTAGAGCGAAACTATTTGAAATCCTAGATGGAAAACTAGTGGAATGTGATAAAACAGTAGGCTTAACAGATAGTTATAATTACACGGATTTCATAGAGGGAACTCCATCAGCAGAGATAACTGGGAACTTCAGTCACTACTATAACATTGATGGTGACCTAGTAGTTAATATAACTGTTAAGGTAAATGAGGTTAACCTCAGCTATGAGATATATGGTGACTTATTTGATGAGAATGGTACAACATGGATAACATCCTCATCCTATACAACCTATTTCGATAATCAAACTAGTAACCATACAATCCAGTTAATCTTCAGTGGAGATGATATAGCAAACTCTTCTGCTACGCCACCATATAAACTAGCGTACCTGAGGCTATCAGTGTATACAGGAGAGACTTGGGAAGAAGTAGAATCCATGGTTGATGCATATGAAATTGCATAGGAGGGGATAGAAGATGAGGAGATCATTTATAACCATACTTTTCTCCTTTATATTAAGTATTACATTTTATCCACCTGTCTCAGCCTTGAATATATATTCAACGGAGATCAACCCAAGTGTGTTTAGTCCAGATGGAAACGGTGTAGGAGATACAACTACTATAACTATTACATCAGATAGTGGACAAACCCTCTACCTAAACATATTCTGGAATCAAACACAGCTTATTAGAAGCGATGTACCAATGACAGAGGGACCAACAGGTACATATAAAGCTATATGGGATGGAAAAGATGATAATGGAAGCTATGTTGAAAACGAAGGAAGCTATCAGATAAGAGTTAACACTCAGCTTGGTCGAGGAGGAGAAGAACAAACCATTGGAACTGTAACTGTTGATCTCACACCACCAACTACACCATCTATCTCAATCAATAGTGGATCAGAGTATACTACATCAACTAGTGTAACCTTAACTATCTCTGCTTCAGATGGTTACCAGATGAAGATTAGTAACTATGCTAATTTCTCTGGAGCAGTATGGGAGGATATTGTTTCAACTAAAAGTTGGACTCTATTGAGTGGAGATGGAATTAAAACTGTTTATCTAAGAGTTAGAGATGAAGCTGGTAACACAGTTGATGCATCAGATACTATTACATTAGATACCACGGAACCAAGTTGTTCACTAAGTATAAACAATGGTGAATCTTATACTAACACAGTGAATGTCACACTATCTATAACTGCTAATGATGCAAACGGCGTTGAGTATATGCGTTTCAAAAATGATACCTCTGATTGGACAAACTGGGAATCCTATGCAACAACTAAAAACTGGGTTTTATTAGATAATGAGGGAGAGAGAACAGTGTATGTAATGGTTAAGGATGCTGCTGGTAACACAAAAACAGTATCAGATACAATCATATTAGATACTACTCCACCTGCGGATTTATCTATACAGATAAACAATGGTGCATCGTATACTAATAGTAGGGAGGTAACACTAACATTATCTGCAAGTGGTGGACCAACAAAGATATATATTAGTAATAATGCAACTACTTGGACACAATATGATTATACAACAACTATAGAATGGAATCTAACAACTGGAGATGGATTAAAGACTGTTTACTATAAAGCCAGTGACGCAGCTGGGAACAATGCAACAGCAGTCTCAGCGACAATAACCCTAGATACTACTAGTCCATCACCTGTTCTACTAAATACACCAACTGATGGAGCTACTGTATCTACTCAGACACCACAGTTTACATGGTCAGATCCAAATAGTGATACTAGAAACTACTACATTGAGATACTTCAATCGGGTAGTGTTATACAGAGTAGCTATACAAATACTACTAGCTACACTGCAGAGACACTTGCACCAGGATCATATAGTTGGAGGGTAACAGTTTATGATAGAGCAAACAACTCTGCTACTACAACTCAGTGTTCCTTCACAATCTCAGTAACTGGTTTAGCTACACCAACTCCAACCTATCCACCTAATAATGCCTATTTCAACAGTACAGAAGTTTATCCGAATCTCCAATGGACACAAGTTGCTAATGCCACAGCGTATGATGTACAATATGGAACCTCAGAGAATAACCTATCAAAAACTGTTTCCACAGTTAATCCATATTATGAGATTACAAATACTTCTCTCCTATCAAATGGAGTAACAATATACTGGAGAGTTAGAGCTAGAAACACTACTACTTCAACCAACTACTCCACTATTCGATTCTTCACGATAGAT
>CAZCPZ010000168.1:0-4199 GCA_964499875.1 uncultured Thermoplasmatales archaeon
CTATACGTACAAGGATACTTTGCTTATGATTCTAAGAAATCAGGTGGACTTACAATCTCTCATCTAAGATTTGGTAAAACACCTATAAAATCAACTTATTTTATAACTAAAGCGGACTATATAGCATGTCATAACCCATCTTATGTATACAAATATGATCTATTAGAGGGTATCAAAGAAAATGGTATTTTTGTATTAAATGCTCCATGGAAACCAGGGGAGATGGATAAATACTTACCAAATAGTTTAAAGAAGATAATTGCTGAGAAACACCTCAAATTCTATGTAATAGACGCTGTTAAGATAGCTGAGGAAATCGGTCTTGGTGGTAGAATAAACATGGTTATGCAAACAGTTTTCTTCAAACTAGCTAATGTTATACCCGTTGAGGATGCTATTAGATACCTCAAAGAGGCTATTGAGAAGACATACGGTAAGAAGGGTAGAGATGTAGTGGAGATGAACTGGAAAGCTGTAGATGCTGCACTTGAAAACCTACAGGAGGTTAAATACCCAGAGTCTTGGGTTACTCTACAACCAGAGGAGAAAAAAGAATCAGAAGATGAACCAGAGTTTGTAAGGAAGGTTATGAGACCAATGCTTGCTCAAAAAGGAGATACACTACCAGTTAGTGCCTTTACACCAGGTGGAATATTCCCAGTTGGAACCACGAAGTATGAGAAGAGAGGAGTAGCAATAAGTGTTCCAGAATGGCAGATGGATAAATGTATACAATGCAACTTCTGCTCCTTCGTATGCCCCCATGCAGCTATAAGACCATTCCTTCTCACAGAAGAAGAACTAAGGAATGCTCCAGAGGGTTTCACAGCTAAGAAAGCAGTTGGAAAAGGAGCAGAGGGGTTATACTTCCGTGTACAAGTATACCCAGAGGACTGTGTCGGCTGCGGTAACTGCGTAGATGTATGCCCGGCAAAGGAGAAAGCTCTTGTTATGAAACCACTTGCAACACAGATGAATCAAGTACCGTTCCAGAGATACGTTGAAACCTTACCAACTAGGATGAATGGATTTAATAAATATACCGTTAAAGGTTCTCAGTTCCAGAAACCACTATTAGAGTTCTCTGGAGCCTGCGCAGGATGCGGAGAAACACCTTATCTTAAACTCGCTACACAGCTATTTGGAGATAGAATGATCATCGCTAATGCAACGGGTTGTTCATCTATATGGGGTGGCTCAGCACCATCAATTCCATTCACCACAAACGAGAGGGGACATGGACCAGCATGGGCAAACTCACTCTTTGAAGACAACGCAGAATATGGTTTCGGTATGGTACTAGCGGTTAACCAGAGGAGAGATAAACTAGCGGATCTAATAAGACAAGCATTACAAGAAAACAAGGTTTCTGGTGAGTTAAGAGAAGCATTTGAAGGATGGCTTGCAGGTAAAGATAACGCTGAGGAATCACAGAGATATGGAGATAAAATCAAAGAATTATTGGAGAATAACCATGATGATGCATTACTCAATGAGATATGGGAATCTAGGGATATGCTCACGAAGAAATCTATATGGGCAGTTGGTGGAGATGGTTGGGCTTATGATATAGGATACGGTGGGCTTGATCACGTATTAGCAATGGGTGAAGACATCAACATCCTAGTATTCGATACAGAAGTATATAGTAACACGGGAGGGCAATCCTCAAAGGCTACACCATGTGGATCCGTAGCTAAATTCGCTGCTTCTGGTAAGAAAACCAAGAAGAAGGATCTAGGGCTCATGGCTATGACCTATGGCTATGTATACGTTGCATCCGTTGCAATGGGAGCAGATAAAAACCAGCTTATCAAAGCAATGGTAGAAGCAGAATCTTATCCCGGTCCATCCTTGATTATAGCATATGCTCCATGTATCAACCATGGAATCAAAGCTGGTATGGGTAAATCACAAGAAGAAGCTAAGAGAGCAGTAGAATCAGGTTACTGGATCCTCTATAGATATGATCCACGTAGAAGAAAAGAGGGTAAGAACCCATTGCAGCTAGATTCTAAGCCACCAAATGGAACACTACGAGACTTTATAATGGGTGAAGTAAGATATAATTCTCTAACCATTACATTCCCAGAGGAAGCAAAGAGACTACATAAACTACTAGAAGAAGAGGTTAATGAGAGATACAAGAGGTATAAGAGAATGGCGGAGCAGCAAATACTATAAAAGCTTCTTCCTCTCTCCTCTTTTAATAATGATAGATGATCAACTCAAGGAACTAGTGGAGTATATAGAGGAAATAGAGAGGAAGGATCCATTAGAGTTTCTAGTGGAGGGAACCAGGAAACTACTATCTGTAGACTACTCAGATGAAGGAGAGAGAGGAGAGTTGCAACGGGAACTTACAGCTATTATTGAGAAGTATGATGGTGTTCTTACTCCATCAGTTATAATTCGAGAAATACTTACAGTTTACCTTAATTTCCTAAGGAGGAAAACCGTTGAAGCCAAGGCGATATCTCTTGGTATAAAACCAACTTTATATAAAAAGGAGATGGATTTCCTATTTAAAGGAAAATCTAGATAAAAAGATACTTTAACTCCGAGTTGATTCCTATATCCTCGTGGGTGCAAAAATGTTTGATGGGATGGTGAGGAGAGCGAGAGAGATAGCAGAGATTATAAAAAGTAAGGAAGAAGTACACGTTGTTACTCATATAGATGCTGATGGTATAACAGCAGGTGCAGTTGCTCTTAAGACACTGCAGCGGTTAAGTAAAGAGTATTCTATAGAATTTGTTAAACAAGTGGATTCAACGGTTATTGAGCATCTAAGGGATGAGAACCATGAACTAGTATGGTTTACAGACCTAGGTAGCAGTGTATCTAGCATAGATGATCTATCAATGGTTATAACGGATCATCATACATGTGGAATTGATACTAATGTTTCCTTTCACTTAAATCCTCATCTATTTGGATTAGATGGTGGAACCTATATCAGTGGGGCTGGTGTAACATATCTTGTTTCAAGAGCTCTTAGCGATGAAAACAAGGATTTATCCTTTCTAGCAGTGATAGGAGCTTGTGGTGATCTACAAGATCATAAACGTAGGTGTTTAACCGGTGGTAATAGAGAGATTCTAGAGGATGGTACATTAAGGGGTGTCATAGAAGTTAAAATCGATGTTCAATTCTTCGGTAGAGAAACAAGGCCTCTACATAAATTTCTACAGTATGCATCTGATCCTATAATCCCAGGTATTAGTGGAGAGGAAGCTAATAGCTTATCTTTTCTACAAGAGAATGGTATTAGGTTGAAGGATGAAGAGGAGAGATGGAGACGATGGGTGGATTTAACTAAAGATGAGAAGAGAAGAATATTGTCAAGTATCGCAAAAAAACTGTTAACTAAAGGTTTTGGTTATCACTCCATTAGAAGACTTATAGGAGAGGTGTATATTCTTCCAGAGGAAGAAGTTGGAACAGAGTTACATGAAGCAAGAGAGTTTGCTACTCTCCTCAACTCCACTGCGAGATATGGTTACTCAGAGGTTGGTTTACAAGTATGTTTAGGAGATAGAGGTGAATGGCTTAAGGAGGCTTTAGAGTTATTAAGAGGTCATAGACAGAATCTAATAGAGGGTATACAATATATTAAAGGAGAAGGTATTCAGCAAAGAGAGTACATACAATTCTTCCATGCGGGCTCTGGAGTTAGAGATACAATAGTTGGTATAATAACGAATATGCTTCTAAATGATGGTGGAGTTAGAAAGGATTTACCTCTAATAGGTTTCGCAGATAAAAGTGGTGATGAAGTTAAAGCCTCTGCTAGAGCAACACGATTTTTGGTAGATAAAGGTCTGGATCTCTCAGCTGCTATTAGAATAGCAGCTTCTCAAGTAAACGGAGTTGGTGGAGGGCATAACATAGCTGCTGGTGCTACTATCCCGAAGGGTGAAGAAGAAAGATTCTTAAAGATACTGGAAGAGGAGATTAAAAATCAACTCTCCTCCTCTAGAGATGTTTTATATAAATCTACAACCTCAATAGTGAAATCCAGTGTTTGATTAACAAACTCTATCGATGGTGCCTCTGTATTTATAGCTAATTTAAGATGGGTTTCATTCATATCAACTACTTTTATATGTAGATATCCATACATCAAGTTTATACTAGTTGTATACCCAATCTCTGTTGAGGTATGCAAAGTGAAGTGAGTCTCATTTTTAACTAGG
>CAZCPZ010000169.1:0-4198 GCA_964499875.1 uncultured Thermoplasmatales archaeon
AGTAAAAACAGGTAATAATTAAATAAAAAAATATTTATAATATTAAATTAAAAATTAATTGGGGATATGGAAGTATTAGACCAGAAAATAAAGAAAAAAGAACTATTACCAGGAAGAATACAGAGACTACATAAACGTGTATGGATTGAATGCCCATACTGTCATAGGGAAATTCACTTTGGATCACGCGTAGGTATACATATAGATATACTAATCGAGTTTCTAATGTTCAGCTTAGGTGTATTAGTAGGAGGATGCCTCCTTATAATACAATCACCATAATAAAAATGATAATTAACTATAAAAAAATTTATATATCTATTATTTTAACTATATTTATTGTGTGAGAATGAGGGAGACTTATTTTCTGCTCCATCTCTCACCTCACCATCCTTCCACTTCCCCTCATTCTCACAGGGAGAACAGAGGTGACTTACTCCTCCCGAGTAGTAGAACCTAGGAGGAACTTCCTAACTAGGTGTTCTATGAATTTCTTCTCTTCCTCAGAGCGCTCTTTAAGCATACATCACCTCCATCCCACATAGGTTGAGAGAAACGGTGGTTTAATACATTAATGCTGATACCCATCTCCCCCTGAAACTCTGCTCCACTTCCCATCCATAGAGTGTAACACTGGAATTTTGTTAATTTAGAGTAAAGCCTAGGGGGTATCAGCTAGCTTTAACCGTTTCTCCCTCTACCTTAGTACTATTCTCCACCTCATCATTTATAATATTTACGGATAAAGATGCCCCCATTGATACTGAATTCTAACATATAAAGAGTATCTTTTGATACATAAACAGTTATTTTAAAAATAATTATGAAAAAACTTAACTCATTGAATGATTTTTTTTAAGATTAAGAGGGTGAGTTTAAAATGTTAAAAGGAGAAAAAAGGGAGGTAGGGGGAGGCAAAGGGGGCCGGAGAGGAGAGGCAGCAGAGGGGGTAGAAGGGGAGAAATTATAGGTATCTCCTACCTCACCAATTTTAACATTCTCATAAACCAAGTATTTAAAACTAGTTTGGAGAACACCCAATTTTGACAAAAACCTAAAAATAGTAAATAGCCATCCATGGAGAGAGCAAAAGGTTGAATCTCAATGATAAAACTAGATCTACATCTACATTCTCATTACTCAGGAGATGCAACTGGTACACCTAGAGATATAATCCGTTTCATTCAGAAGAGGAAACTAAACGGCCTCTCTATTACAGATCACAATACAACAAAAGGTAGTTTAGAAGCAATTAAGATTAAACCAAAAAACCTAATTGTAATCCCAGGTGTAGAGGTATCAACTAGAGAAGGGCATCTAATAGCATTGAATGTTGAAGAAACTATCCCACCGCATCTCCCACTCATAGAGACAATAGAAATCATATTTGATAAAGGTGGAATACCAATTGTACCACACCTGTTTAGGAATCTATCGGGGATAAAAAAAGATAGGTTACTAAAGATTAAAGATAAGATAGATGCGATCGAGGTATACAATGCTTGTAGCCTACCAACCAGTAACTTGAAAACAGCTAAGATAGCGAAAGAGCTGAAACTAGGGGGAGTTGGAGGAAGTGACTCACATGAACCAAGATATGCAGGGTACGCCTATACAATATTAGATACCACAGATAACAGAGTGGATACAATAATAGAGGAGATACTTAAAAGGAGAACATGGGGTATAGGAGAAACCTTACCATTGAGCTACAGGAAATCAAGGATGATTAAATCTGTTAAACAATTCTTTCAAAGAGGGTTCAAAAGGATATAGGAATAGTTTTATAGTGATCCACTCTGTGTTTTTTCTGCGATATGAATAGCTTCCTTTTTCTCAGATTCCCTATGATGAAGTTTAAAAGAGATATGTAAAGTTAAGAGGAAGTGGGAGAAAGAGAAAACAATAATCATGTATAGACATACATGGTAAACCTTCATTGGATTCGATAAGAAGAAACCATTCGTTAAAACACCATTGTTTGTTAAAGCTGTTATAGATATATCAATTCCCCATGAAGCAATTATAGTCACCGCTAATAGGAAGCCACTCACTGCAATCCAATTAGACACCTTATCATGATCCATCTCAACTTACCTCAACTGTTCAATCTTCTGTATATCCAAGCATTCAACACCATTTATGGTAACGGTTACGTAGTAGAATCTAAGATGAAGATTATACAGTGGTGGATAGGTTTCATTGAAAACCATGTGGTAACTATTCTCTATACCATCAACATCAAGAGTAACATCCCATACATAGTTGTTAGAGAAGGACAGGTTTCTATGTATATCTACAACCATACCTTCAATATGGAGAGGGGAAGATTTTTTGATACTCTCAACATGATAATATACGAAGGCTGCTGCTAAAACTATTATTATAGCAATAACTGCAACACCAGTTATAGCTGATATAGAGACCTCATCATTACTCATCAATTTTAACTAGATGAAATAAAAATATATAAATTTTATCCAATAAAATGTATGAAAATAATTTTAATAAAATTTTATATATTCATTTTTCTGCTTTGAAGAATTTATCATCATACTTTCCGTCCTCAATCTCTTTTATAACCTCCTTGGGGTCCTTACCTTCGACTCGTACACCTATAGAGATACAAGAACCAATAACTTCCTTAGCCTTCTTCTTCAAATTCTTACCTAATAAACTACTATATTTCATCTTAGTTATCTTAATCACTTGATCCATGGTTAAGTTCCCTACTTTATGAGTAGATGGAGCACCTGAACCCTTCTCTATACCTAGTTCATTGAATATTAGAGATGAAACCGGTGGGGTACCAACTTCTACTTCGAAACTCTTGGTTTTAGGATCCACTATTACTTTAACTGGAACCTTCATACCAGCGAAATCCTTGGTTTTCTCATTTATAGTGTTCACAACCTCCATAACATTAACACCTAGTGGTCCTAGTGCAGGTCCTAGTGGTGGACCAGCTGAGGCTTTTCCTCCTTCAACTAATGCTTCAACAGTCTCCGGCATCTAAATCAACCCTCCTTTCTATCCTCTTCTTTCCTCCTAATAACTCTCACTTGTTCTCCTTTAACTGTTATAGGTATTGGAACCACTGATTCAAATAATTCCACAGTAATTTCTTCTCTAGTCTCATCTATATGAGTAACCTTAGCGGTTTCTCCTCTGAAGGGACCAGCGATCATCTCAACTATATCACCCTCAGATATCTTAGCAACAGCAGAGGTGGGTACAAGGAAATGCTCTATTTGATCAATGGGTATATCACCATCAAGCATGGATCTTGCATAAGATATGGTTTTAACAACATCCTTCAATTGTTCTCGATCGTAGCCTTCAACAAAGATATAGCCTCTTAACTCTGGTGTTACAAGAATGGCAGGTATAGAAAGTTGAGCTTTATCTGCTCTACTATTCAGTAAATCCGCAGTATTCTGCTCCTTACCAACCTGTGTTTTTATTGAGAAAATCCTGGTTTTCTCTTTCTCCTCCATACTACCTATCCTCAACTAATTTCACGTTAATCCTATTAATTCTCCAATCCATGGAGCAACAATAGTTGTGAGTAGATATATGAGGAAACCTAAACCTCCTATCACTAGTATCCCTACACCGGTTATCTTACAAGTCTTAGCATACTCCTCATTAGTAGGTTTACGAGCCATCTTCAAGACTCTACCATATTTTCCTTTACCAAGCTGTTTCTGTTTGGATTCTATCTTATGTTGTATCTCCCATGCTTTCTGTACTATACCGCTATCTTCATCAAGTAAACCCATTGTATACACCTCTATAGGAGATCAAATAGCAGAGGAGCAAATATCTAGGTATATATAAAGAATTTGGAAGAAACCAAAAATTAAGAGAAGGAATAATAGGAAAATAGAGGAGAGAAAGATTTTATGCAACTAGATCTATACCTATCTCCTTTGATTCTAAGGACTTCCTTGATGGACCCAGTATTTGCTTAGATTTAACCCCTGTAATCACTAACATAGCTCTTATACTCTTCTTCAAAGATGGATCAATGGTTGTACCCCATATGATCCTAGCATTAGGGTCAATCCTAGAATAAACCTCCTCCACCACCTTCTCAGCCTCACTGATAGTCATATCCTCTCCACCAATAACATTAACAAGTGCACCAGTTGCATCAGATATATCTACTTCTAGTAATGGTGAATTCAACGCCTCT
>CAZCPZ010000170.1:0-4182 GCA_964499875.1 uncultured Thermoplasmatales archaeon
TACAATCTGTCTCATCATAAACAATAACCCCCTACTGAATAGTGATCTATCTCAAAATATTTAATCATTTTACATAGAATATAACTTAGATCTGTATCACCTTTAGGATGATACAGCTATTGTTACTGTTATCTCATCTATATTCCATTTCTTTACTAGGTTTCCTCTAGGTGAATCTGTTACATCAAATTTCTCTGCTCTGGTTTCCCCTGCAATATAGTCTTTCCATTGTTCAACCATGTTTTTCTTCTCTTCATCTGGTATCTCTACTTCTACTTTGATTTTATCATCAACATTTAGATCTAGTTCTTTACGCATAGATTGTATTCTACGTATAATCTCTCTTGCAAAACCTTCTGCCTCTAGTTCTGGTGTAAGAGTGGTATCAAGTAGTAGTATCACATCCTTGGTTTCTGTTGCAGCAATGTTTTCTTTTTCTTGCTCAACAATTTCAAAATCATCTATTGTTAGAGTAATAGTCTCACCATCAACAGGTATAGATATCTCTTTTTCTTCCATGAGTTGCTGGTATAAACTAGTTTTATCCATCTCCTCTAAAACCTTAGAGACTTGTTTCATCTTCTCCTTGAGTTTTGGACCTAGTACAGAGTATTTGGGTTTAACTTGTTTTGTAACAAACTTATCTTTGTTTCTATCAAACCGTATATTTTTAACATTAATCTCCTCTATAAGGAGATCCAGTAGATCCTTAATGGAGTCTTCTACCTCCTTGGAGCATACAAGGGTTGCCTCTGCTAGGGGGTATCTAACTTTTATTCCTATCTTTGCTCTAAGTGCTCTACCTACTTCAACGAGATCCCTTATACGCTCCATACCCACTTCTAACTCATCATCTATGAGTTTTTCATCTACTGTAACATAGTCGCAGAGATGTACACTCTCTGGCATATCATTGGTTTTAAGATTCTGATAGATCTCTTCTGCTATGAATGGTGTGAAAGGAGCAATTGTTTTCACTAGCCCTAGGAATACCTCATACATTGTAGAGTAACCAGAGAGTTTCTCAGTTGTCTCCTCTTCAACCCATAGTCTACGTCTAGATCTACGTAGATACCAGTTACTGAAATCATCTAATAGGAATTTCTCAATTACTCTAGCGGCTTTATGAGTCTCGAAGGATTCCATGTAACCATGGATCTCCTTAACCATACGGTGGAATCTACTGAGAATCCATCTATCCAGAGATGTACGTTTCTCTACAGGTATACTCTTCTTGGGATCAAATTTATCTAATGCTGCATAGGTTGCAAAGAAATTATAGGAGTTCCAGAGGGTTAATATGAATTTAGCTAGTGTTTCTTTTACCGCTTCCTCATAGAATCTAGTGGAATTCCAAGGTGCATTAGCTGAGATTAGATACCACCTAAGGGCATCAGCACCCTCATTATCTAGTATAACCATTGGGTCAACATAGTTTCGTTTACTCTTACTCATCTTCTGATTATCCTTATCGAGAACTAATCCTAGGGTTAACACATTTTTATATGGTGGTTTATTAAATAGGAATGTAGATATCGCTAGTAATGAGTAGAACCATCCACGGGTTTGATCAAGAGCCTCACAGATAAAATCTACTGGGAAACTCTTCTTGAAGAGTTCTTGATTCTCAAAAGGGTAATGCCATTGAGCGAAGAAAGCTGAACCTGAGTCATACCAACAATCTATAACCTCTGACTCTCTCTTCATCCTACTACTACACTTGGGGCATCTAATCACTAGTTCATCAACAAAGGGTTTATGGAGATCATACTCCTCTGGGAAATCCTCCGCCAGGGTTTTAAGTTCCTCTACACTCCCTATACATATCTGATACTTGCAGTCTTTATTCTCACAAGTCCATATAGGCAATGGTGTACCCCAGTATCTATCTCTAGACAAAGCCCAGTCTTTTACATCTCTTATGAAATCACCGAATCTACCATGTTTCAGATGCTCCGGGTACCAGTTTATCTGCTCATTGTTATCCAATAAACCTTGTTGAACCTGTGACATAGCTATGAACCAAGAATCCATAGCATAGTATAGTAGTGGTGAACCACACCTCCAGCAGAATGGGTACTCATGGGAATAACTCCTCACACCTTCCAATAAGCCTTTTTCCTTTAGATGCTTTATGATATCTGAATCAGCATCTTTTACAAATCTACCCTTCCATAGTTCCACCTCATCTTTGAATGTACCATCTGGTTTAACTAGTTGTATAACTGGTAGATTATATTTTCTACCAACATTATAGTCATCCTCACCAAAAGCAGGAGCAATATGAACTATACCTGTCCCCTCATCCATTGTTACAAAATCTGCTAATACAACATACCAAGCTTTCTCCTTTGGCTTAGCGTAGGTGAAGAGTGGTTCATATTCTAGGTATTCTAATTCTCTACCTTTAAACCCATCTAGTAGCTCATAGTCTTGCCCTTTAAGCAACGCGTTTAGTCTCTCTTCAGCTAAGATTAGATTCTGACCATTGTATCGAATCTTAACATAGAGTTCATCTGGATGCACAGCTAATGCAACATTAGATAAAAGCGTCCAAGGTGTAGTTGTCCAAGCTAATAAGTAGGTATCCTCCTCTTTAAGTTTGAATTTAACAAAGATTGATGGTTCCTCAACGGTTTTATAACCCTGTGCTACCTCATGAGCAGAGAGAGCAGTACCGCATCTAGGGCAATATGGTACAACCTTATACCCCTTGTAGAGTAGTTTCTTCTCCCAAGCTTGTTTGAGTGACCACCAAACAGATTCTATATACTCATTCTTCAAAGTTACATATGGGTGATCCATATCGAGCCAGAAACCTATTCGCTCTGTCATCTCCACCCAAGCATTCTCATATCTAAACACGCTTTTCTTGCATTCCTCATTAAACCTCTTGATACCGAATCTCTCAACATCTTGTTTATTCTTAAGACCAAGTGTTTTCTCTACCTCTATCTCAACTGGTAAACCATGGGTATCCCAACCAGCTTTCCTGGGGATATAGAAACCCTTCATTGTCTTGTATCTAAGTATTAAATCCTTCATCACCCTAGTTAACACATGCCCAGGGTGTGGTAAACCATTAGCGGTTGGAGGACCCTCTAGGAATACATAGTATGGTTTACCTTTTCTTTGTTCAACAGATTTCTCAAAGATACCATGCTTCCTCCAGAATTCTAGTATCTTCCTCTCTATCCCCCTTGGATTATAGTTTTGAGGTGGAGACGAGATCATTGTTTCTTTCACCAAGATTATTATGCACCCTGTATCATGCAACACTGTTAAATAATTATTTCCATACTAGTACGTGGTTACATCTGTTGACTTCATAATCTCTCTTAGTAGAGAAGTTGCATAGCATCCTTTTAATAAACTAAAGGATAAATGAAGAGCAAGTTGATCAGGGTTTAAATCATCCTCCATTAGAGTATATGAAAGATTGTTTATTGGTGCTAGTATAATCCTCCTTGTTCCATATGATGATATATATGGTATCTCCGGTATGATAAAATCCCTTGGATCTATACCTTCTTCTTCTATAACTTCTTGTTCTATCTCACCCATCTCTCCCCTTGCAAGTTTACTTTCACTTCCAAGTAGTACACCGCTTACAAAACCTTTCCCTCTAAGGAGTTGCCTGTTAACCTTATCGAGATTCCACTCTGTAACAGGTACCTCTTCACCACTGAGTTTACCTCGTCTTATAGGTATAATTATGTCTCCTGCAACTGCTTGATTAATGGGTAAACCTCTTAGTATCCTCCTACTCAGCATCTTATTGAATAGATATGATTGATAAGCTGAGATAAACATTGTTAACAGGTTTCTAGGTAGAGTTTGTAGGGCACCAATGTAGTCATTAGGTTTAGCAACTAGATGGTTAAGCATAGCTCTCTCAAACCTGAGAGATACTGGAAATAATTTTAAAGCCTCCTTATAGTCATTGGTTTCCCTTAGGATTTCTCTTGCTTTCCTTGCATCTTCTTCTTCATTCTCATCTATCCATGTTAGGTATATCCATACAGCCTCTTTGAAGTTAGCGAGTACTAGTTGTTTACCTACTAGATGTGTTATTGGTCTCACTACACCAAAACGTTGTATACCAAAAAAATTGGGGAAACCACCGTGTTCTTTGATTTCACCTAAGATACTCTCTACTTGTTTCTCTGATACCTCTCTAGA
>CAZCPZ010000171.1:0-4164 GCA_964499875.1 uncultured Thermoplasmatales archaeon
TGAATATACTCGAAAACAAACCGAATATTCTTTTTCTACCCTATCTATTATTGCTATACCGCCTAAGGGGTAAGTTATATTTTTCATAAAAAGGGTGATATTGGCTTTGCCAATATCAACCCTTCTTCCTTAGGCAGCTAAAAAAAACTGGCAAACTTAAGTTGATAACTGAGTTTAATAGCTTCTTTAATTGTTTAAGCGTTATATTCTTGTTATAGAAATCTAGTACATCTTGGTTACCTGACTCTAAACCAAATTGAATATAAACTATACCATCTCCTTTAGTTTCTTATATAAATCGGGATCAGTGGAGTCTACTCTAGCAGCTGTTATATAGTATTTTCATCTTGAGACCTTCCTGTATTGTCTTATCAAATAATTCTATAGATTTTGATACATTGAATAGGGAACAGTAATCGACAAATGCTACATGTGTAAAACCTAGTTTTTAATCTCTTTCAATACACCTACTTATATATTCTATTGAATGTGAACGATGATTTATGTATGGATCTCCTGGAGCAGAAGTTGAAGGGTTCACCATGTTTTATCTCTCCATCTATACTACACCATACATCTGGTATACTTGTAGGTGAAACATTATCCATGAGACTCCTTCTTATACCTATTATAGCGTATTCCTCTTCTCTCTGTACACTTATATCTGCTCCTACTTCCAGTAGTATTTATCTGGATAAAGCGTTGAACGAGGATCACCGATGATGACAGGTGTATCTGGTTTATGTTGCTTGATCTCCTCCCCAACCTCTTTAGTGGACCCTAGAGTTAGTGTTAAAACTGTTAATCCTACAGCATCTGTTTTCTTTAGATTCCTTAGTAGTACTTCTCTACTATATAGGTTCAGCTGTGAAATCTAGGATTTCAACTCTACCTCCTTCTCTCTAGTATACTAGCTAGTGATAAGAGACCTTGAGGAGGAGCCACATCTTGAGGTTGAGTATATGACTCTATGAACATGGATGGAGTTGGAGGATAAATTAGTAGAAAATACACTTTTTCTCCTCCAGTAGCCCAAAGAAGTTTCTGCTTTTATAGGATGAATTGATAGAAAAAGTGTTAACTATAGAAAGTTTAACATGGAAGATATTTAGGAGTAAAAACGGGTTTTTGATACCTCAGAGGGGTTAGAGTAAAAAGTAACCACCTCGTTTAAAGGGGTCGGAGGGTCTGTATTTGATGCAATCTCCTTTCCTAGTTTAACTCTACTGATTCTACATACATGTTGGAATAAATGAAGATGTATCTGCGTAAGATTAGGAGGAATGCATAAAAAATTTTTAATGATACACCTTTGAAGCATGTTAAAGCAACAAAACTTAAATATTCAGGAGTTGGTATTAAAATGGTGAAATGAAAGAATATAATATATCTACTCTGAAAAGGATAGTTGGAAAGTCTTATCTGAGACTAATTCTAATAGCTTGCTTTATAGGTATACTAGTATACGTATCTATCAACCTATTTAGTACTAGTAGTTATGGAGCCATGGATACTGAGCCACCAAAGTTTTTATCAATATCTGGTAATTTAACTGTAACTGCTGGTGGAGAAGCTGTAATAACAGTTGATTTCATTGATAATGTAAATGTAACTAAGGCTATACTGTTTTATAGATCCAAGAGTGAAAATATATGGAGGGATACTTCTATATTGAATGGTAGTGTAACCTTGGATATACCTTCTTCTCCGATAGAGGATTGGTATTACTATGTGGTTATTGATGATGCAGCTGGTAATGGACCAGTTGGTGAACCCTCTGCAAATGGATCTAGGTATTATGTTATAACTGTGATTCCATCTTCAGAAGAAGAGTTTGTACACACCGTATTCATTGAACAATGCTCCTCTATGAGTTGTAAGGCTTGCCCTTCTGTTGATAAGATTATACAGGAGTTATATGAGTCAGGGAAGTATAGGTTCTACTATGTTACTCTAGTATATGAGAATCCCGCTGCTGAGAATAGAATGAAGGAGTATAACCTACTTGGGTATCCAACAGTGTATATTGATGGGGGGTACAACGTTATACTTGGTAGTAAAGATGAAAATGTTTATGAGGATAAGATTAAATCGGCTTTATTGAGGACAACTCCTAGGGTTTTAGTAAATGTAACTGCAGAGTTAGATAAGAATAATTCCAAGATAGCTATAAATGGTTATGTTAGGAACGGTGGTGATGAAACCTATAAGGGTAGACTCAAGGTTTATCTAACAGAATACTTATCAACTAAATGGCAGGATTATGATGGAAATCCATATCACTTTGCATTTCTAGAGTATGCTCTTGATAAACATATTGAGGTTTCAGCTGGGGATAAATATAGTTACTCCCTTAGTTTAGATGCAACAAAGTTTGATCCAGATAATCTAGTAGTGTTTGCTGTAGTATTTAATGATGAGAAACAAGTTAGATACTCTAATCCAGATGAAGGTAAAAATCCCTTTGATGCATATTTTGCTGATAATGTCGCTCAAACTAGTGTTGTAGAGGAACATAATCTACCTCCCTCTGTTGGAATAGTGAATCCGAAGAGAGGGAAACTACATTTATTCGGTAGAACAGTGTTTAAATCATTTTCTTTTAGAAATACTATATTAGTTGGTAGAGCAACTATTGTTGTTAATGCTTCTGATGACTCATCTCTATCCAAAGTAGAGTTTTATCTGGATGATAAACTAGTTAAAACTTGTAGAGAGAAACCTTTTGAATGGAGATGGGTAACTCCATCTATCCTAAAAGTCAAGCACACTTTAAAGGTTGTAGCATTTGATGACACTGGTAAAACCTCTACTGCTACAATGGATGTGATAGCTTTTATCCTCCTGTGATCCTTTTCTTTGTAAAACTAGATATGAGGTGTCTACTAGCTACTAGAGAAAATAAATATAAACCATTTCTTTTTGCAACTAGACACCTGTTAATACTTTTTGGTAAACTATAGAATCTTTGATACAGCCACCTCACACCTTGTTCTAATTGACGTGGCGTTAGATTCATTGGTTTGAAAACCACTGTGTATAAATTATATTTCGACCAATCCTTTGTGAGTATACGATTCTCTTCATCAAGTTGTTTAAACAATGGAGTACCGGGGAAGGGGGTTAGTATAGTGAAATCCGCTACATCTACACCAAGCTTGTTTATTTGATTCAATGTTTCACTGAACACAGTTGGTGTATCCTCATCGAATCCAAATATGAAGTCACCTATAACTGCTATCCTGTTACTATGGATATTTTCAACTGCATTTTGATATAGATCAGTTTTATTCGTGGTTTTATGAACATGTTTCATGGTTTCCTGAGAGAAGGTTTCAAAACCTACTAACCATGCTAGACAACCAGCTTTTCCAGATAATTCAACTAATTCTTCATCTCTCGCTAATACGTCAACGTTTCCATTACACATAAAATGTTTCCCGAGGTTACTCATCTCGTTGAATAACTCTTTTGTGTAAGATGGCTTTATTGTCATAGATAAATCATAGAACATTATTATCTTCTGAGGAACGAGTTTGATCTCCTCTATAACTTCTTCAACTGGTCTCATGTAGAATCTACTACCATTTGGTGTGTTTGCTTCTGGGCAGAATGTACATGCATAGGGGCATCCACGTGTTGCTTCTACCGCTCCAATCAGTGTTAAACCCGGTAGTTTAACATTTGTAGGTGGAATCTTAAAGTGGGGAGGATAATCTTCAGGTGGATATATCTCCTTCAAGTTATTATCCTCTAAATCTCTGAGTAGAGTAAGCCAATTCATCTCTCCTCTACCAAGTAATACGGCATCAGCATGCTGCTTCGCTTCCTCTGGAAGAGCTGAGGCGTGTAACCCACTGAGGACAACTTTTGTATTCCTCCTCCTAAACCTATCTGCTATATCATATGCTTTGTAAGCAGATGAAGTATTGAAATGGATGTTAACCAGATCATATCTATCACTCACATAGGCTTTTACTTCCTACTTAGAGATGAGAGCTCCTATCTTGCCTAAATCTTTATCTCTCTCTAATTAATCTTATCGGTTGATCTGAATCTGGAAGGTTCATTATGGCTGTTTGCTGATTCCTTAGAAACTCTTATTTGGATCTTTGTGTCATAATCATACGCATAAATTAGATTGATGTATCCTTAATGGTGATA